>DATEHJ010000332.1:0-6014 GCA_035279645.1 Gemmatimonadaceae bacterium | reverse complement strand
TGGTCCCTCCAATGCTTAGAGCGTGATGACAAAACCGCCCAGCCCGGCTCCGTCGCAGAACCCGTCGTCGGCGGAGGCATTCCATGACCGTCGAGCTAATCCCGAGCTGCGACGGCTCATTGAAGAGATGTTGGAGCGAGTTCGACAAATGAATCGCAACGTGGGCGTATGGAGTCACGACGAACGCGCGCGGGCCGAAGCGGATTTAGAGTCGATAATGGCTCGCGTACGGCGGCTCGCTGGCGAGCGACGCGCCTGACGCGCTGCGATGGTGCCTAACGGTACACGAAGATGAGAGCGCGAAACAAGTTTCTGATTGGCGGCCTGCTGGTTCTTGGTCCGGTAGGCTATCTCATGGCGAGCTCGATCAAGCAGACCGGCGTGTACTATCTGACGCCGACGGAGCTGACGACGAAGCTCGCGAGCGATTCGACGTTCCGTGACGTGGGCGTGAAAGTCGGCGCGCGCGTCGTCCCGGGGTCGATTCAGCGCGATCCTGGCGGGCGCGAATACGCGTTTCGTGTGACTGACGGCGCGAAGACCTTTCCGGTGATCTATCGCGGCATCGCGCCAGACACCTTCACCGACAGTGTCGATGTCGTGGTCGAAGGTCGGATGGGCCGTGACGGCACGTTCCGCGCGACGACGCTGCTCGCGAAGTGCGCATCACGGTACGAAAGCGCGCCGGAGAAGTATCGACAGACGCCCGGCTACAAATCCGCCGCGAGCGGAGGAAGCCGCGCTTGATTCTGATTGGCGAGCTCGCGCTGTGGGTCGCGCTGCTGATGGCGGCGTGGGCGACAACCGTTTCATTTGCCGGCGGGGCGCTGCGACGCCCGGATCTCGTCGCGAGCGGTCGGCGTGCCATTTACGCGACATTCGTGATGGTGCTCGCCGCGTCGATCGGCTTGTGGACCGCGCTGCTGAGCCGTGACTTCTCGCTCGAGTATGTGGCGGGGCACATCAGCGCCAACATGCCGAACGTGTACGTGTTCACCGCGTTCTGGAGTGGGCAGGCGGGCTCGATGCTCTTCTGGGCGTTGATCCTGTCGCTCTACTCGGCGATCGCCATCTATTCGAATCGGGAGCGCAACCGCGTCCTGCTGCCGTACGCGGCGGGCACGTTAGGTGCCATCCTCGTCTTTTTCCTCGCGACGACCTGCTTCAAGGCGAATCCGTTCGCGCGGCTCGACTGGACGCCGTTGGATGGCCGCGGGATGAACCCGCAACTCCAGAATCCCGGGATGGCGATCCACCCGCCGAATCTTTACCTGGGTTACGTCGCGACGGCGATCCCCTTTGCGTTCGCGATCGCCGCGCTGATCACGCGGCGGCTGGACGCCGAGTGGTTGGCGGTCGTTAGGCGCTGGTCGCTACTGTCCTGGTTCTTCCTCACTTGCGGTATCGTGCTTGGCATGTGGTGGGCGTACGTCGAGCTGGGGTGGGGCGGCTACTGGGCATGGGATCCGGTGGAGAACGCGTCGTTCCTTCCGTGGCTGACCGGCACGGCGTTCCTGCATTCGATCATGATTCAGGAAAAGCGGGGAATGCTGCGAAAGTGGAACGTGGTGCTGGTCGTGGTGACTTTCTTGTTGTCCATCTTCGGCACTTTCATTACACGCAGCGGCGTGATCGAAAGCGTGCACTCCTTTGCCCAGTCGCCGGTGGGGTCGTGGTTTGCGGCGTTCTTCTTCCTCGCCACGGGCGCCACGATCTATCTCGTCGCGACGCGTCTCAGGAATCTCGAGGCCAAGGCGGAGCTCGAGAGCATGGTGAGCCGGGAAGCAGCGTTCCTTTACAACAACCTCGCGCTCGTCGGCATCGCCTTCGCCGTGCTTTGGGGAACGCTCTTTCCGATTCTGTCCGAGTGGGTGCGTGCGGAGAAAATCACCGTTGGGCCTCCGTTCTTCAACGCGGTGAACCGGCCGCTCGGGCTCATTCTCCTTGCCCTCACCGGCATCGGCCCGCTCATCGCCTGGCGCAAAGCGTCGATGGCGAATCTCAAGCGGCAATTCGCCGTCCCAACGATCAGCGGACTCGCGCTTGGCGGCTTGCTTGTCGCGTTAGGCATGGGGGGCGGCTACGCGTTGGTGACGTATGCGCTTACCGGATTTGTCGCGGGAACGATTCTGCAGGAGTTCTACAAGGGCGTGGCGGCGCGACGGGCCATCCATGGCGAGAGCGTCCCGGTGGGTTTCGTTAGGTTGGTAGCGCGCAATCGCCGCCGGTATGGCGGCTACATCGTGCACGCCGGGATCGTGATGCTGTTCGCGGCGTTCGCCGGCCTGGCGTTCAGGTCCGAGCACGACATCACGCTCCGCACCGGCCAGCAGTTCGAGGTCGACGATCCTTATGGTCATCACTGGCGATTCGTGAGCCAGGGAGCGTCGACCGACAAGCGCTCGAACCGCATCGTCACGTCCGTTGCCCTCGAGACGTATCGCGACGGAAAGCCCGATGGCTTCATCAAGTCCGAGAAGCGCCAGTACTTCGACAGCGCCGAGCGGCCGACGTTCGAGCCGTCGACGGAGGTCGGCATTCGCACGACGGCAAAGCTGGACACCTACGTCGTGCTTGCCGGCGTCCGAGGCGACGTCGCCGAGTTGCGCGTGACTTTCAACCCATTGGTCGTCTGGGTGTGGCTCGGCGGCGCGCTGATGGCGATCGGCGGTCTGATCGTGATGTGGCCACAGGCCGAGCGGCGCCGCGTACGTCAGGCGGGCTACGTGTCGGTGTTGACTCCGGCACACCGTGAGCCGGCGGTCGCCGCCACGGTCTGAGTTGAGTAGTCGCTAATGCAGCGACGAGCGTTTCTCACTCGAGTAGTCGCGAGCGCCGCGGGCGCGTCGGCGTCCGTCTCGATGATCAGTCGCGTGTTGGGCGCGCAGAACCCACAGGCGCCGCAATCCCCCAGCACGAGTGGACTCGATTCGTCGAACCTCTTCGCGATGGATCAGTCGGCCTCGCGACCCGTCCGGCGCCCGCCCAAGCCGGGCGCTCGGCCAGTCGTGAGTGCCGCCGAACGCGATGAGATCGAGCATCGTATTCGCTGCCAGTGCGGCTGCACGCTCGACGTATATACTTGCCGGACGACGGATTTCAGCTGTCAGGTGTCGCCATCGATGCATCGCGACGTCATCGCGCTCGCCGCTGGTGGGTACACGGCCCAAGAGATCATCGATTCCTTCGTCAGCACGTACGGTGAGCGAGTCCTAATGGCGCCGCCGGCGTCGGGATTCAATCTCTTGGGATGGGTAGCGCCCTTCATTGCACTGGGCGGTGGCGCGGTTCTCGTCCTCGTCGTACTGCGCAACTGGCATCGTACGCCGCGGACGCAGCCGGTCGTGCAGCAGCGATCCACTCGGCCAGAAGGTGCAACCGACGATGAGATCGCCCGCCTCGAGGCAGCGATCCGCGACGACGAATGAACGCTGCCCTCGTCGCGCTCGTCGCCGGAACCGTATTGGCGATCGCCGCGTTGGCGTTCGTGCTCTATCCATTGTTCTTCGACGTGCCCGCAACACGCACTACGGTGCGACGAGGTAGCGAACCCTGGTCCGATGATGTCGCGGCGCTTCGCGAGATCGAGTTCGATCGCGCAACTGGAAAGTTGTCGGATGCCGATTACAGCGAGCTCAAGGCGCAGTACACTCGTCAGGCGCTGGCGAGCATGCGGCGGTCCCCGGACGCCGTGACAGAATCAGTGCCTACCGCGGATGACGAAGTCGAGGCGGCGATTCGCGCATATCGCGCCGAACGACCAGCCTGTGCCACCTGCGGGCCTCGCCCCGAAGCCGACGCGAGCTTCTGCTCGAACTGCGGCCGCTTTCTCTCGGGTGCGTGCGAGCACTGCGGACGGCACGTGGAGGAGATAGGGGCGCGCTTCTGCGCCGCCTGCGGCCACCGCCTCGCAGCTTGAGTAGACGCTCAAGATGACCAAAGCCCCGGACGGCGAATCGTCCGGGGCTTTGTCATCGCGAGAACGATTTACTCCTCGCTCTTCTTCGCCGCCGTGGTGTCGGCCTTCGCCTTCGTGGACTTCTTGGCCTTTTTCGACTTCGAGCTCGCGGTCTTCGCGGCCGCGGGCTTGTCGGCGGTCGCGCTGGCCGACTTGGCGGCGGACGACTTCTTCGCGCCAGCCTTCTTGGCCGATGCGGTGGTGTCCGGCTTTGCTTGCTGGGCTGCTGCTTGCGCGTGCAACCGCGGGGCAACGGCAAGCATCAGAGCCGCGGCGGCCGCGGCGACGGTGAGGCGCTTCATGCAACTTCCTCCGTAAGGGGTGGGTGGGGCCACACGATTACCATGGCCTGACATCACCGACCCCCGCATCACGCGCCCGGTCACAGTCTTAACGAGTACCGAAATCGCGCGGTTACGCTCGCGCGGGCTTTGCGTTGCTAGCGCTCGATCGCCTGCAATCGTCTCAGGGCGACACGAATAGGAACCAGTGTCGAGCAGAAACAGAGCGCGCCCGCGAGTCCAAAGCCGACGAGCAGTTCCCGGATGTCGGTTTGGCCCCCAAAAGCACGCGCGCTTAGGTACCCGTAGACCGGTCGCGCCTCGAGGACGACGACGCCTCCTATGACCGCGACGGAAGCCATCATGAACAACAGGCCGCCGAACGACGTCGGAATTTGCGCTGCGTTTTCGGTTTCGAACTGAGGGAACAGCGTGCCGAAGCCAAGCGCGAGTCCCGCGAGCGCCAGCGTCATCGCAGCGATCGTGACGATCGACACGAGAAACATGAATGTGCTCACCTGGAGCAGGTAGTTCGTCACACCGACGATCACGAGGGCGAGCACCAGCAGGGGAAGCGTCCCAACCCAGAACTTCGACCAGAGTAGGTCGCGCACCGACATCGGGCTCGATCGCAGCAGCCACAGAGTCCGCCCTTCAAGGCTCACCCCGGGGAAAATAAATCGCGCAGCGATCGATGCGAGGACGAAACCAGCAAGAACGAGATTCAGAAAGGGCACGACGTTGCGGAGAAAGAACGTCATACCGTCGCCCTTGAGCGGCAGGAATTTGATGTTGAAGACGTAAACGACGACCAGCACCGCGAGCAGCACGAGCTGCGACCACTGCGTCGTATCGCGGAAGAACACCCTCAGTTCCTTGAGGACCAACTCGCGACGCAGTACGCCTAACGGCTTGAGGAGGCGATCGCCGACGCGCCGCATCAGAGTGCCGCGCACCCAACGCTCCGCGCTCTCCTGCGCCTTGCTGAAGCCCTGTGGGTACAGCCGCCAATGCAGAATCGCGCCGAGGGCGATCGTCGCCGCGGCGGTAGACCACAGCAAATACCACGGGAGGAGATCGGTCTTGTAGGTGAGCCACGCCATCGTTGCTCGCTGCACCCACTCACTGGGGAGCAGAGGCGATGTCGGCGTCCGCAGCAGCGTGATGAAGTCCACCAGAGACCGGAATCCCTCGGGCTTGGCGAACCGCTCCGGTCGAACCAGCCGGAAGAGCAGCACGATGCCGCTCGCCGTGAGGATCGCGATGACGCTGAGAATGTCCCGCGTTCGCCGCGCCGGGAAAATGTTCACCAGCAGCAATGTCATGGCGGAGCCGATCGCAGCCGGGATGACCAGAAAAGGTATCAGCAACGCGGCGACGACGAGCGGGAACAACACGCCGCCGGAAAACACGACTCCGTACGCCGCGAATAGCGGCACCGCCATCAACATCACCATCCAGCTCGAATGCACGAGTGTCTCGAGCAGCTTCGCGCCATAAAGCTTGAGCCAATCGACCGGCGCGGCGACGAGCAGGTCGAGGTCGCGCGCGAGAAAGAAGCTGGACAGCGCGGTGATGACGTTCGAGAGCAACAGGATGGAGAAGAAGCCGATGAGGATGAGGCCGAGCAGTTTTCCCGCGAGCAGCGGACCGATTTCCGCTACGCCTCGGAAGTACCTCAGCAGTCGGAAGACGACGCCGAAGATGAACGCCCAGAACAGCACGCCGAACACACCGAGCACGAGCCACCGGGCGACTCGTCCGCGCTCCCCGCC
>DATEHJ010000331.1:0-5087 GCA_035279645.1 Gemmatimonadaceae bacterium | reverse complement strand
CGGTCCAACGTCTTCATCCCGCTCGGCCTCACGCACACGAGCGTTGGGATCGCGCCGGGTCTCGAGCCGTTCATCGCGCAGCGATATGATCTGAAACAGCGACTCATTCCGTTCTATGACTTCGATCATCGCGGCGCTTCGGCGATCTTCTCGAGCGCGCACGACCTCGTGCGCTTCGGGATGTTTCACCTCAAGGACCATCTCTCCGATCAGCGCGCGATCCTCAAGGACGCGACGATCGACGAGATGCAGAAGGCGATCGCGCCAGCGAATTATGGCCTGGGCTGGATCGTCGACGAGCACGGCGGACTGAAATACGTGTCACACACCGGCGGCATGCCGGGCGTCCAGACGGGACTGACGCTCTATCCCGCGGAAGACGTGGCGATTGTGGTCCTGATCAACGCCGTCGCCGATGCCCCCAAGATCACGCGCGAGATCGAGCGCATCGTGCTTCCGAAGTACTCGGACGCGCGACGTCTCGCTCAGACGCCGCCGCCCGCGGCGACGAAGACGCCGTTCGTGCCACCTAACGAGTTGGTCGGCGAGTGGAGCGGCACGGTGCGGACCTGGGATCGCTCGATGCCGCTGACGGTGTCGATCAAGCCCGACGGCGACGTTCATGTGCATCTCGGCGATGAGCTCGAGACGCTGCTCAATGACGCGAAGTGGGACAAGAACGAGCTCACCGGTCGTTTCGCAGGCACGATCCCAACCATCGACGCGAGCCGCTGGCCGCACGAGATCCTGTTCAGTCTGCGGTTGCGGAACGGCGCCCTCACCGGCATGGCCGCCGCCGTGACGACGACGGATCCGGTTTACTTCGCGCTCACGTCATATGCGTCGCTGACGAAGAAAGTGGCGGCGAAATGAAGATGCACCTAGCACCTAGCACCTAACACCTAGCACCTAACCTCTGGCGCCGTACCCCCTCGCCATCGCCACAGCAGCAAACACCATCGCCACTACGAGCACCGCTTCGACGTAGCTGATTTGAGAGATACGACGGGCGGCGGCGGGATTGGGGTTCCATGCCGACGTTCCCCGGCCAGCGATCTGGCGCCAGCGAATCAACGTGACCATCGGGCCAGCTTCCAGCACGAGGATGGTCGCGAAGAAGAACATTTTCGTGAAGAAGGCGTCATTGTGCATGTAATAGCTCGTCGCCTTCTCGGTGCCGGCGAGCAAGCGCCACACGCCCGTCGAGATCCACAAGACGGCGGCTATGCCCCACCAGGTGTCGGCGCGAAAGGCGCGCATCATGGCTGCACGGTCGAGCGGGCGGCTGAGCGCATTGCCCCGCGCCCAGACTGCTCCAAGGCCAATACCGAGCGCGATGAGGTGCATCGCGGCGAGAAAGAGCCGCAGCATGGCGTGAACGCTATGCAGACCCGAGCGTAAGTTCCACTGGCTTCCGCTCCCAACTCTGGCGCGGTGCTGGTTAACCCCAGAGAATCAGATCGAGCCCCGCCCAGAGGAAATCGTACATGTCGCGTCTTTCGTTCAGAGTTGCCACCTGCCTGCTGCTAGCTGCTCCAGGCGTCGTCGCGGCGCAGACACCGGTGGACTCGGCGCTCGTCACCTACATCGCCTCGATCCGTGCGATCGACAACCACGCCCACCCCATGCGTCCCGTGCGCGATGGCGCGCCCGCGGATAGCGAGTTCGACGCGCTGCCCCTCGACGGGATTCCTCCCTTCCCGCTTCCTTGGCGACTGCGCCTCGACAACCCGGAATGGCGCGCGGCGCAGACTGCCCTGTTCGACATTTCGACGTCTGGAGCAGGCACAGACGACGCCTTTCGGACGGCGCTGCACGCCCGACGCGCCGAGGAACTGAAGTCGCGCGGGGACGACTATCCCGCGTGGGTGCTCGATCGTGCCGGCATCGACGTGATGCTCGCGAATCGTATCGCCCTTGGGCCGGGTCTCGCACCGCCGCGCTTTCGCTGGGTCGCGTTCGACGACGCACTGCTCTTTCCGATCGACACGCGCAGCGAGGCGGAACGGACGCCGGATACGCGCAGCTTGTACCCGAAGGAGCAGACGCTACTGCGCCGGTACATGCGTGAGCTGAATGTCACGAAGCTGCCGGCGACGCTCGACGGCTACGTCGCGAACGTGTTGCGTCCGACATTGGTGCGGCAGCACCGCGAGGGTGCGATCGCGGTGAAGTTCGAGGCGGCCTACTTGCGACCGCTCGACTTCGGTGACGCGAATGTCGCCGAGGCGCGTCGAGTCTATGCCAAGTACGTCCTGAGCGGCGTGCCGACGCACGCCGAGTACAAGACGCTCGAGGACTATCTGTTCAAGGAGGTCGCACGCGAGGCGGGGCGGCAAGGGATGCCAGTCCACATTCACACGCTCGACACGTTCGGCGGATTCTATTCGTCGCGTGGGAGCGCGCCACACCTGCTCGAGCCGACGTTCAACGATTCGACGTTGCGCGGCACGTCTTTCGTCATGATCCACGGTGGGTGGCCCCTCTACGCACAGACGCAGTCGATGCTCTCCAAGCCTAACGTGTACGCCGACATCTCGATGATGGTGCTCGTCGCCGAGCCGCGGGAGCTGGCGACGACGCTCCGCTCATGGCTCACCGCATGGCCGGAGAAGGTGCTGTTCGGCACCGACGCGTTCGATGGCGGACCCGATCAAGGCTGGGAGGAGGGAGTGTGGTTAGGCGCGACGTCGGCACGCCGCGCCCTCGCGCTCGCGCTCACCGGGATGATGCGCGACGGAGAAATCGATCGTCCGCGGGCCGAGGCGCTCGCGCGGATGGTACTGCACGACAACGCGGCGAAGCTGTACGGCACGTCACTCGCGAGTCGCTGAGGAAACCAGATGCCTTCTCGGATCTTTCTCCTTTCTCCCGCGCGCTGCGACGGGCGGCGGGCCAAACTGATTCTGAATCCGATCGCTGAGTTTCCATTGGCGCGCGCGCTGCGCGAGCCCGAGGGCGTAGAGATCGCGGAGGTCTTCAGCTTTCTGAGTGGTTTGTACTTTCGCGGAAAGCTCGCGTACGCGCGCGCCTTCGGCTCTTCCATGCGCGTGATCACGACGGAGCGTGGGCTTGTCGCGCCAACGACGCGTGTCAGGCGCGAGGATCTTTGCTCTTTCGCGGAGGTCGACATCGGCCGCGGTGAAGAGCGCTATCTCGGCCCGTTGCGCCGGGACGTCGCCGAGCTGGCGCAGCGCGACGTCGAGGTCGTGCTCCTCGGCAGCATCGCGACGGGCAAGTACGCCGACACGCTGATCGCGGCGCTCGGCGAGCGTCTCTTGTTTCCGCGGGAGTTCGTCGGCCGTGGGGACATGAGCCGCGGCGGGCTGCTGTTACGGCAAGTGCAGGAAGGGCGCGAGCTCGAGTATATCCCGGTCGAGGGCGCCGTGAGGCACGGCGCGCGCCCGCCGAAGCTCGCGCCCCTGCGATGATCCAGCGTCAGGACTGACTCCTCCCATAATCCACCCGACAGCCGTGGACACCACTCTCATTGTTCTCGCCGCGCTCGCGGTTGTGGTAGCGATGCCGCTCGCGGGACAGTCGCTGCCCGTGGCCAAGCCCGCCGCGGCGAGCGTCGCCGACACGTCACCCTTTAGCACGCTTACGCTCTCGACGCCTAACGAGTATCGGACCGGCTCGGGGCGGCCGGGTCCGCGCTACTGGCAGCAGCGCGCCGATTACCGGATCACGGCGACGCTCGACCCGGCGCGCAACGAAGTCCGCGGGCGCGAGACGATCCATTACACCAACAACGCGCCCGAGTCCCTTCCCTACCTCTGGCTCTATCTCGAGCAGAACATCTGCGCGCCGAACAGCGTTACCAATCTGCTCAACCAGCCGCCCCTCGAGTTCCTCGGCTCCTCATTCGACTTCTCCTGCCAGGGATTCACCGGCGGGCTGGTGCTCGACTCGGTTCGCGTCGCCGGTCACGCGGCGCACGGGACGATCTACGGCACGACGATGCGGATCGACCTGCCGGCGCCGCTCGCGTCGAGCGCGTCGCTCGACCTCGATTTCGCTTGGCACTTCGGCGTCCCGGAGCAAGGAGCGGGGCGCATGGGGCGCGACGGCCCGCTCTACGAGATCGCGCAATGGTATCCACGCGTTGCCGTGTACGATGACGTGAAGGGATGGAACCACGAGCCGTACATCGGTGCCGGGGAGTTCTATCTCGAGTATGGGAGCTTCGACGTCGCGCTCACCGTGCCTGCTTCGTACATCGTCGCCGCCACGGGGCGACTCGCGAATCCGGCGCAGGTGCTCACTGCCGCCCAGCGCGCGCGCCTAACGACCGCCCGTCGCTCGCAGACACCCGTCGCGATCATCGCCAAGGATGAGGCAGGACACGCCGACCGCACCCGGCCGACGACGCAGGGCACACTCACCTGGCATTTCACCGCCGATAGCGTGCGCGACTTCGCGTTCGCGGCGGGCCCGACCTTTCGCTGGGACGCGACGTCGTACGATGGCATTCTCATCGAGACGCTTTACCGGCCGAGCGCGGACAAGTGGGAAGAAGCCATCCGCATGGCGCGCGACGCGATCAAGTACTTCAGCGACCAGTGGTATCGCTATCCGTACCCGCACGCGACGACGATCGAGGGGCCGATCCAGGGGATGGAATACCCGATGCTCACCTTCGTTCCCAACAGTCCGACGCGCGAGGATCAGCAATGGGCGCTGTCGCACGAGTTCGGGCACGAGTGGTTCCCGATGATCGTCGGCTCGAACGAGCGCTTGTATCCTTGGATGGACGAAGGGTTCAACACATTTATCGACCTTGCCGGTGCCGCGACGTATTTCCGCGGCACGCCATACGGCGATTCGATCGAGGTGCATCCCTTGCACCTGTACGCCGAGCACGCCAAGCCCGGCAATGAGCAACCTCTTATCGAAAAGCCTGTGGAAGTGCGAGATCTCTTCTGGGGCGGTTACCAGAAGCCCGCCTTGATGATGCAGATCCTACGCTATGAGGTCCTCGGCAAAGACCGCTTCGACGCCGCGTTCCGTGAATACATTCGCACCTGGGCCTTCAAGCATCCAACACCAGCCGACTTCTTCCGGATGATGCGCGACGAGTCGGGAAT
>DATEHJ010000330.1:0-4111 GCA_035279645.1 Gemmatimonadaceae bacterium | reverse complement strand
GCCAGCGGTCGCGTTCGGCGAGCTGGACGAGGCGATGAGCGCCTCGAGTCCACGGCCGAGCCTGCGGGGTTTTTCTGGGCTCATCTTCGGCGACTCAGGAGTTCCTTCGCGACACTAATGTACGCCTGAGCGCCCACAGAGGCGACATCATACAGGATAATCGGCTTACCGAAGCTGGGAGCTTCGGCGAGGCGCACGTTGCGAGGAACAACTGTTTCAAAGACCTGGCCGCCGAAATACTCACGCGCCTCGCTTGCCACCTGGCGGGACAGGTTGAGGCGAGTGTCGTACATCGTTAAGAGCACGCCGTCGATCGCGAGCTCCGGATTGACGTTCCGCTGAATCAGATGGACGGTGTTGAGCAGTTGCGATAGGCCTTCGAGCGCGTAGTACTCGCACTGAAGCGGGATCAGTAGGGCGTCGGCGGCGGCGAGCATGTTCAGTGTGATCAGCCCCAGCGATGGGGGGCAATCGATCAGCACGTAGTCGTAGTCACCTCGGACTTGAGCAATGGCGCCGCGCATCCGTCGGTCGCGATCTGGGCGGTCGACGAGCTCGACCTCGGCGCCGGCGAGGTCAGGCGTCGCCGGCAACACGTCGAGATGCTTGAAGTGGACGTTCCTAATGGTGGCGTCGGCCGCCGGCGATTCGCCGATCAGTAGATCGTACACTGTCGCGCCGATCCTCTCTCGGTCGACCCCTATGCCGCTGGTCGCGTTGCCCTGAGGGTCGCCGTCGACGAGCAGCGTCCGTTGCTCGGCGGCCGCGAGACTGGCCGCGAGGTTTACCGCGGTTGTCGTCTTGCCTACGCCGCCCTTTTGGTTCGCAATCGCGATGACGCGCGCCACGCTTGGTCGGTTCGGGGAAGTGGCAGGGCCCTCGCCAGCCTGTCCGCCGAGGTCAGACGGGGCGAATGGAGCTCGTCGGCCAATCTACCGGGGGCTGACCCTGGATACAACGTTCCACGTGGCACTACCCGCCGAGCTCCGAGCGACATGTGCCACGTGGCACGTCAGAATCGAGATCGGAACGTAGCCGGCACCATTTAGCGCCCGCCCTGGAGCTCCCATCGCGCGGTGACGACGGCCGAAATCGTCGCCTCGCCTGGCTCAATCGGCGTGGGAGCAGGAGCCATCCGCGCCATCGCTATCGGCGTTCCGATCGGCCGAATCTCGTTCGGCTCGGTCGAAAGTACGAGCAATGCCCCAAGCGAGCCGCCCGCCGCCCGGGCTAACACCTCTGCGTCAGCTCTCGCGTTGGCGACGGCTTGTGCGAGCGCGACTCGGCGCACTGAATCTGCCTTGGACGAGTAAAATTGCAGCGAGGTGATCTGGTTCGCACCTTTGGCGAGCGATGCATCGATGATCCGCGGCACGTCCTCCAGGCGGCGAACCTCCACGCGCACCACGTTCGACACGGAGTAGCCCGTCAGGTGCGGCGGCCCGCCTTGAGGGTACTGCATCTCAGGCGATACGGAGTAGTTCTGAGTCGAGAGTAGATCGCTCGTCAGGCCAAGGCTGCGCAGCGTGTCGAGAATGGCGTGCTGCCGCCTGGCATTGTCCGCTCCCGCGGCGGCCGCCGTTGCGCCTCGGCTCTCGACTCCGATCATGATCGTCGCTCGGTCCGG
This sequence comes from Gemmatimonadaceae bacterium, assembly GCA_035279645.1. Lineage (GTDB taxonomy): Bacteria > Gemmatimonadota > Gemmatimonadetes > Gemmatimonadales > Gemmatimonadaceae > AG2. The sequence continues at coordinate 2,484 of DATEHJ010000330.1, read as the reverse complement.
GACGATCCTGACATCGGCTCGGCCCGTGGTCTCGATGAGAGACTGGTGAGCGGAGGGCGGGGAAGTCGGCGCCTGCGCGGCGAGCGTCGGCGTAGCGGCGAACATGCTCGACAGCGCCAACATGACAACAGCAGCGTGATTTCGCACGGAAAGACTCCAGCGAGTGGGTGGTGTTCGATTCGCCCGCAAACGGCGTGCTGACTTATTAAGTAGCGTTCTGCGACTAAATATCGCCGGCGAGCGTCGTTCGCACGAAGCCAGCGCGGGCGGTCAGCTCGCCGAATGGGCGAGGCGCCGTCGCTTCTCGACCTCGAGGACCAAATTCTGGAGGTCCGTCGGGCTCACGCCTGGAATCCGCGACGCCTGCGCCAGCGTCGACGGCTGGATGGCGGAGAGCTTTTGGCGCGATTCGAACGACAGTGAGAGAAACTCCACATACGGCGTTCCAGGCGGCAATGAGAATTCTCCCATGCGCTTGAGCTTTGCCGCTTGGTCGCGCTCGCGGCTGAAGTATCCTGCGTACTTGAGCTCGAGCTCCGCGGTCAACACCGCTTCGCGATCGATCGACGTACCGACTCCAACCGCGGCGAACAGATCGCCCAGTGACACGCCCTGTCGTTTGACGACCTCCGCAACGCGCACCGCGTGAGCGAGCGGCGTGCTGTCGGCGCGCTCGAGAATGCCCGCCGCGCTGGCCGGATCGATGCTCGTTTCCGCCGCCAGGCGCAGCGCTTCGTCCTCGTCGTTCAACCGTCGCTCGGCGATGACACGCTCGGCCTCGGCGTACAACGAGGCACGCATCGCGATCGGAGACAGGCGGTGCAGCGCATTGTCCTGTCGCACGGTGAGTCGGAACTCCGACCGCGACGTGAACAGCCGATAGGGCTCGTCGACGCCGCGAGTCACGAGGTCGTCGATCAACACACCGATGTACGAAGTCTCGCGGCCCAGAACGATCGCATCGTCGCCGCGCACCTGGCGTCCCGCGTTCAGACCGGCGATCAGACCCTGGCCCGCCGCCTCCTCGTAGCCCGTCGTGCCATTGATCTGACCCGCGAAGAACAGCCCGCGCAGCGCCTTCACCTGGAGCGATGCGTCGAGCTGCGTCGGCGGATAGTAGTCGTACTCGATCGCATAGCCGGCGCGCGTCATCCGCACGTCGGAGAGTCCGCGAATGGAGCGAAGCAGCTCGATCTGCACAGCCGCGGGCAGCGACGTCGAGAGTCCGTTCACGTACAGCTCCGACGTGTCGTGCCCCTCCGGTTCGAGGAACAGCTGGTGTCGCTCTGCCCCCGGAAACTTCACGATCTTGTCTTCGACCGACGGACAGTACCGAGGTCCGCGCGATGCGATCGCCCCGCCATACATCGCGGATCGTGAAATGTTCTCGGCGATGATCTGCTTTCCGCGATCGTCGAGGAACGCGATCCAACAGGCGAGTTGTCGTGGATGCCGCGACACCTGGCCGACGCGTCGCGCGGTCGGCCAGAAGTGCGACCAGGAGAAATCGAAATCCTCGATCTCGCTCTCCTGTCGCTCGAGGAGTGAGAGGTCGACCGATCGTCCGTCGATGCGCGGAGGAGTCCCCGTCTTGAAGCGCTGGACGGTGAGGCCGACGCGATCGAGTTGCTCAGCCAGATGCGTTGCCGCCGATTCGCCGGCACGCCCGCCGGAAATCTTCGTCTCAGTGCCGATGTGAATGCGGCCGCGCAGAAATGTGCCGGTGGTTATGACCACCGCGCGCGCGCCGAAGCGCCGGCCCTCGAGCGTCTCGACTCCGCGGACCACGTCGCCGCCCGCCTCGAGGATCAGTCGGGCGACCGTGCCTTGAATCGTGACGAGCGAGGGATGCTGCTCCAGCAGGCCGCGAACGGCGCGGCGATACAATCCGCGGTCGCACTGAGCGCGCGGCGACCAAACCGCGGGTCCCTTACCGCGATTCAACATTCGGAACTGAATCGTGGCGAGGTCCGTGGCCCGACCCATGATGCCGCCGAATGCGTCGACTTCGCGCACGACGGTGCCCTTGGCCACGCCGCCAATCGCCGGATTGCACGACATCTGTCCGATCGTCTCGAGCGCGCTCGTGATCACGGCGACGCGCGCGCCCGTCCGTGCGGCGGCGACGGCCGCTTCGGTGCCGGCGTGCCCCGCGCCCACGACGATCACGTCATAGGTGGCTTCGAGGTTGGCGCGCGCGTCGTCGATGAGCATGGTCAAAAGCTACGGACGAGCGCTCGGGGCAGGGAGGCGATTCGGGCGCCGTATATTCTTTCGATCAATCGAGTGCGGAGGACGGCCGATGGCGGTGGCGATTGGCGGCGGCGCACCAACGATGTTCATTCGACGCGCGGCGTACGAGGCGCACGACCTGTCGCGCCGCGCGCTCGACGAGCGGCTTGGTCTCACGCCCGATGAATTCCGGGTCGAAGGAGATCTCGTTGCGATTGGGCCGATTTACGGGGGCGGTGAAGATGCGGTTGG
>DATEHJ010000329.1:0-3106 GCA_035279645.1 Gemmatimonadaceae bacterium | reverse complement strand
GTTAGGTAGGGGCTAGGGGGCTAGGGGCTAGGGGAGAAGGGCTCAGGGGCCTTACCCCCTACTCCCCTAGCTCTAGCCCCTCTTCACACCTCCATCAGTTCCGTTTGGTAGGCCCGCGGCGTCACCACCGCCTCGCCCGGCAGCAGGAACACGTTCACCTCGCTCCGCATGCCGATCTTCCCCGGCATGTACACGCCCGGTTCGATCGAGAAGCCGACGCCCGGGATGAGCAAACGCTCCTCGCGCGTCTCGAGGTTGTCGAGGTGTGGGCCTGAGCCGTGCAGGTCGCGGGCGTCGATCGAGTGACCGGTGCGATGCGTGAAATACGAGCCAAAGCCTCGATCCGTGATCACGCGCCGCGCCGCGTCGTCCACCTCGGCGCCGCGAATCGGCGTGCCGCGCGCCGCCGCGTCGCGCACGAGAGAGATGGCGCGGTCGCGCGCGTCTCGCACCGCCGACCAGATCGCACGCGCTTCCGCGTTCGGTTCCCCGACGGACGCCATCCACGTCTGATCCGCGTACACGCCCCCGTCTTCTCGCGCCCAGAGGTCGATTAGCAAAATATCACCAACGCGGATCGGCCGTGGGTGCGCCGCCGATGGCTCATAATGCGGATTCGCCGCGTTCTCCGCGACCGAGACGTTAGGCCCATGATCCGTCGACAGGTTGTGCGCGTGGAACTGATCCAGAATCCACCGCATCAACTCGTGCTCGGTGATCGGGTGTCCGGCATGAGCGCGCCGCCCCGCGAACGCCAACGCCTCGCGCGCCGTTGCCGCGACGATTTCCGCCGCGCGCTTGTGCGACGCGATGTCGTGCTCGCTCCACACGGCGTAGAACCGCGACACCAGCTCGCCTGACGACACCACCTCCGCGCCAGCGGATCGCACCATCTCCACCACCCCGGCCGGAATACGATCGAGGTACGGCACTGCGTCTCCCGGCGAGTACTCCATCGCGAGACGCTTCTTCGCAACGTGTCTCGCGAGCAGCGCCTCGAGCGATTTCCACGAGCTGTACTCCTCGCGCTGCCATTCCGCCGGCCAGCGACTCCACGGCCCTTGCTCGATGACGTGGGTGAACGCAACCGGTGTCCCACGCGTCGGAATCCAGGCCATCTGTCGCCGTGTGGCCATCCCCTCGAGTCGCAGCAACTCCTTCGCGACCGGGTTGACGCCGCGGAAGTCGAACAAGAGCCACCCGTCGACGCCGACGTCGGCGAGTGCTTTTTGGAACGTCGGGAGCGACTCAGGAGTGAGCATTCAAAGCTGCTCGTCCTCTTCCGCGCCCGCCTGCGACCGATCGAACGCGCGCCAATCGGCGCGCCACTCGCACGCGCCCTCGCCTCGCGCCTCACATCGCACATGTTCTACGGCGCCGATGCTCCCGATGAGAAGGCGCAATGCCTCGCGGAGGCTCGATTCGTAGAACGCGCAACCGACACTTCCGGGTGCGGTCCCGAGCGTGATCGAGCGCGGCACGTCGAGCAAGAGCGAGCTGCCGACGCGCCGCAGATGGCCACTCAGATACCGCTCCGAAATCCGCTTCGCGCGGCGCAGCGCCACCGGTCGGGCAATGAGTGTCGGCATCGCTCGGAGCAACTGGCGCGAGAAGGTCGAAATCGTGAGATACGCTTCCTTGGCGAGAATCCGGCCGGCGGCGCGAAATACCGCCTCGGCATCGGGACGGCGGCCGATCAACCGCGCGAGGGCGATAGCTTCATCCTGCGCCGTTCGCTGTCGTCGGCGAACCGCTTCGCTATAACGTCGGATTTGCGAGTATATCGTCTCGCTCAATCCGAGCCGCTTGTTCCGCAGCTCGTCAACGTATTCAGCCTCCAATCCGTCTGCAGGCGTGTCGACGTTGCGGACTGCTTGGAGCAGGCTTAGAGGGAGGAGAGCGTCAACGGTGGCGAGCATCGCGATGCTTCGAGAACGCTGTGCGGAGGGAGGGTGTTGGGAGTGCCAAGCTAATGCGCCAAAGGTGTCGCTGGTAGGGCGTACCGCTTGAGTATGCTCGTACGACTGGCGATCGCCGTCGCGATCGCGCTGCTCGCGCGCCGCGCGCGCGCACTCAGCATCGATGGCGCCGTCGCGGCAACGATCGTCGGAACGCTCGCGTTGCTTGCGGGATGGCGATGGGGTGTACTGCTCATCGTGTACTTCGCCAGCTCGAGCGTGATGTCGCGCCTCGGTGTTGCCCAGAAAACCGCGCTCACGAGGAGCGTCATCGAGAAGGGCGGTGAGCGCGATGCGATGCAGGTGCTCGCGAATGGCGGCGTGTTCGCGATCGCCGCCGCCCTCGCCGTGCTCGCACCGGCGCAAGGCACGCGCTGGGTCGCCCTCGGCGTCGGTGCGCTCGCGGCGTCTGCAAGCGACACATGGGCGACGGAGGTGGGGACCTTCGTCGGAGGAACACCGCGCTCGATTTTTGGCTTCGAGCCGTTACCAGTCGGAATGTCGGGCGGCGTAACGTTGGCGGGGACGCTCGCCGCATTGGCGGGTGCGGCATTTGTTGCGGTGCTCGCGGCGCTGCTCGAATGGCCCGCACGCGTCGCGTTCGCCGCATTCGTTGGCGGCGTCGCTGGTTCCACCATCGATTCATTGCTCGGCGCAACGCTGCAAACGCGACGTCGCTGCGATCGGTGTGACCGTGCAACGGAGCGCATGATGCACGATTGCGGCACGAGTACCCGACGCGTGGGCGGACTCGCGCGGCTGGGCAACGATGCGGTGAATCTCATCTGTGGCGCCGCTGGTGGGTTGTTGGCGCTCGTAATCACCGGATAAAGTTCGAGCATGACGACGGGTCGCGAGGGAAACGGAGCAGTCGTGATCGTCGGGGGAGGTCCCGCGGGGAGCTCCCTGGCGGTGGCGCTCGCGCGCGCGGGCGTTCGCGCCACCATCGTCGACCGCGCGCATTTCCCAAGACCCAAGCCGTGCGCCGAATATCTGAGCCCGCAGGCGTCGCGCGTTCTCGCGTCCATGGGAGTACTGCGGGAAGTCGAGTGTTCCGGTGCCGCGCAGCTCGCCGGGATGATCGTGCGCGCACCGAATGGGACGCGCGTCGTCGGTGAGTTCGCCGGTTGTTCGGTGAAGGGATTCCG
>DATEHJ010000328.1:0-2854 GCA_035279645.1 Gemmatimonadaceae bacterium | reverse complement strand
GACGTACCGTGATTCGCTCGAGTCCGGTTCCCACTGCCTAAGCAGTCGCTTCGGCACCAGACCTGCCTTGAGACCTTTCCGATCTTCTCGGGGAGGAGCGAATGTGGGTGCGGGGGACACCGAATCATGCGGCCGGCGGCTTCGTGCTGGGTGTTGCGATGGCGCTCGGGCTCGGCGCCTGCAGCGTGTCGCAGCAGCAGGAAGTGCAGATCGGCCAGGAGCAATCGGCGCAGATTAAGCAGCAGCTGCCGCTCGTGCAGGACGCGGCCATCAATCAATATGTGACCTCGTTAGGTAATCAGATCGCGAGTCACACGTCGCGCGCGGACTTGCAGTGGCAGTTCTACGTCGTGAACACGGACGCCGTAAACGCTTTTGCGCTGCCGGGTGGCATCATCTACATCAACCGTGGTGTGCTCGAGCGCGCGGACAGGATGGACGAGCTTGCGGGCGTGATGGGCCACGAAATCGAGCACGTCGTGCGCCGTCACTCGGTGAAGCAGATGGAGCAGATGCAAGGCGCAAACGTCGGCGTCGCACTCGCATGCACGCTGACGAACGTCTGCAACAATGGGGCGGCCGCGGCGGCAATCAATGTCGGCGGGTCGGCGATTTTCGCGAAGTTCAGCCGCACGGACGAACAGCAGGCCGACGAGGGTGGGTTCCGGAACGTGATGAATGCCGGCATCAGCCCCGAGGGGATGCTCAGCTTCTTCCAGAAGCTGCTCGCCGAGGAGCAACAGAGCGGCGGTAACAGCAACGTGAGCTCGTGGTTCGCGACACACCCGGGCACGCAGGACCGAATCGACGACATTCAGCGAATGCTGGCCCAGGTTCCTCAGTCGCAGTTGCGAAGCCTAACGACGGACACTCCAGCGTTCCGGCAGATGAAGCAGCGGGTGATGGCGTTGCCTCCGGCGCCGAAACAGTCCACGGCGCGATAAGCGTTTTGCGTTGAGCGTTTTGCGTTGAGCGTTTTGCGCTTAACGCTCAACGCCCAACGCTCAACGCCCAACGCCCAACGCGCAACGCGCAACGCCTTCGATCGTCACTCTTTCGTGACAGTCGAGGCGAGCGAACGGCATCCGGGGTACGACGAGGCCATCTACTGCAGCGGCGCGCGCGTGCTGGCCAGCGGCGCCATGTTCGCCGGACTCGCGCTCGCCCTCGGCGGCGGACACTTCACCATCGCGACGCTCGCCGCCTTGCCGTACGTCGCCCGCGTCATGCATCTCGCGATGCCCGAGTTGCTGCGACGATATCACGCGGGTCGTGTCGCCCGCTTCGCGACCTGGCTCGAGCGCGGCGGGTTCCTCGTCGCGGCACTCTTCGGAATCGTTCGCCCGGAAGGGCTGACGATCCCCGGATTCCTTGCCGGGTTCGCCATCGGCGTCATCGGCCAGCAATTGTACGATGGCAGCATGGCGTCGCTGCACAGCGAGGCGACGACTCCCGAGACGTACGGCTGCTACATCGCGATCAAGAGCCGGTGGGGGTCGGCGGCCGGGCTCGCGTTAGGCATTCTCGCCTCGATCGCGCTCGACGCGACGGAGCGGTGGGGAGTGCCGGCACACGTCGCGCGGTCGCTGGCGATCGCGGGGGGCGTCGCCGTACACCTGCTCATCGCCTTGCCGCTGGCGCGGCTCCGCTCGCGGGCGCGTCACATCGCGCTCACACAAGGCGGGTTGGCGGCCTCGCTGCCGACGCCGACGACGCCTAACGGCGCGCAGACGCCGGCGGGCTCGTGGCTCGTGCTCCCCCGAACGCCCGAGCAATGGCGGCTCGTGCGCTTCGCCCTCGCTTGGGGCTTCGCCATCGGATTCTCGACGCGGCAAGGCGAAGCGCTCGCGATCGGCCACCTCGGCGTGTCCGTCGGCACGGTGATGCTGCTGAGTGCAATCGCCGTCGGCGCGGGCATTATCGGCGCGAAGTCGTGGGGTCAGCTCGGTGACCGGTTTGGCGGCAAAGGACTGATGTCGATCGCCTTCGCGGGCCTCGCACTCGATCCCGTGTGGTGGTTGGCGGCGATGTTCGTCCACCCCGCCTTTCTGTTCATCGGCTATCTGCTCTACGGAATCTGCAACAGCGGCTGGAATATCACGGTGAGCATGACGCTCGTGCGGACAGCTGGAACCGGCGCCGAGCGCATTCGGGCGTTCGTCGTTTACAGCGTGGCATTTGGTCTCGCGGCAGGCCTCTCCCCGATGCTGAGCGGCGCGCTGTTGGACGTCGTCGACGTGCGTTACGGGCCGACAGCGGCGTATGCCGCCCTCTTCGCGATCGCGCTCGCGCTGCGCGTGTGCGCGTATCCGTGGCTCCGGCAGGTGCCGGCGCCTAACGCGGAGCGCGGATCGTACGTGTCGGCGGTGGTGTTGCGGGCTGTCAGGTGGCGGCTACGCAAGGCGGCTTAGCGTTCTGCGTTGGGCGTTTTGCGTTGAGCGTTTTGCGTTGAGCGTTTTGCGTTGAGCGTTCTGCGTTGAGCGTTCTGCGTGGTGCGCTCTCGTCGTAACGCGCAACGCCCAACGCCGAACGCTCAACGCATTAGGGGCGTACGCTCTGCTCTTGCGCCATCTTGATCGCGCTATACGCGTTCACGATGCCGCCGGTGGCGGAGAGCTCACCGAACTTCACCGAGCCGCCACCCGGTCTCTGGACTGTCTGATCGGTGTGGCGCACCGCGGACGCGAGGATGATCCGCTTGACGTCGGCAGCGGTGAGATTCGGGAAGTAGTCCATGAGGAGCGCGGCGAGTCCGGTCACCACCGGCGCGGCCATGCTCGTGCCGCTGTCACGCTCGTAGCCACCGGGCACCGTCGAGAGAATGTCGACGCCGGGCGCGAAGACGTCGACCAGT
>DATEHJ010000327.1:0-12404 GCA_035279645.1 Gemmatimonadaceae bacterium | reverse complement strand
CGACTCCGGTCGACGAGCGGCTCGCAAGCTCATCGCGCATCAGCGCCCAGCGCTTGCGCGCCGCATCTTCTCCCTCGGGAAGGGCCGATCCGTATTCGTAACCGTTAGGCGGCAAGTGATAGGTCACCGTGCGCTCGCCATTGGGCGCCTGCCACAGGAGAGTGTCGGCCTTCGGCCAGCGCCGGCCGCCGAAGCCACGCCAGAGGAGGATCAGCGGCAAGGCGAAGCCCGCTGCGATTTCTGGAAGCGCCGCAGGGTGGCCGAAGGAGTCCGGGCAGTACAAGACCGGCGGGGACTGCGCGCGCAGCTGACGCAGCACGCGCCGCCCAAGCAAAAGATTGCGGACGAGGGCCTCGCCGCTCGGAATCAATTCGTCCGCGAGGACGTACCAGGGGCCTGCCTCGAGGGTGCCGCGCTGCAAGAGCGTGGCGATCTCCGCGGCTCGCTCGGGGCGCACGTCGAGGTAGTCCTCGAGCACGATCGCCTGTCCGTCGAGCAAGAAGCTCTCGTCAGGCGCCGGCGGGTCCTCGAGCAGCTCATCGACGAGTGCCACCAATCGCTGACGGAATCGCACGAATGGGTGATACCACTCGCGATCCCAATGCGTGTGCGCGACGACGTGAGCAGAGAGCACGGACGCGATGGACTGGAATGACGCCACGAACGACGGAAGGCCGCGGCGAAGATCACCGCGGCCTCCCGTTCAACGCAAGCCCGGACCGCCGGAAGCTCAGACGACCGGACGTCGCCCCGTGACCAGTCGATACACGATCACGATGAGCGCGATCACGAGCAGGAGATGAATGAGTCCTCCACCGACGTGGAACGCAAGAAAGCCGAGCGCCCACAGGATGAGCAGAACGACGGCGAGTGTCCAAAGCATGACCGTATCCTCGATTGGTAGTTGGCCCAGCAAGCAGCCGTGGGCGACATGGTGCCCCTTGCGCAACACTCGTACCGACCTCCGCCACAGTCGCGGAATGGGCGTCAGGATTCGTCGAGTGCGAGGGCGTGCTGCTCGTTCTTCGTGTCCGCGTCGGACGTCGGCGGATAGCTGACTTCTCCGTCGCGGACGACGGCGAAGCTGGTGAGGACGTGCGGCGATGTCTTGGCGTCGAGAATGTGCTCAACCTCACAACCACGCCCCGTGAGCGCGTCGGCGATCAACGTGCGATGGCAGCGCCACGGCACCGCCTCCGAACACATGATTGCCGTGCGCCGTTCCGCGGCCAGCGCCATCAGTTCGTCGAGCGCCTGATGGAATTCTGGAGTGCGCATGTAGTCGGCGTAGCCGCGGAAGCTCTCGTTGCGCCAACCCGATGGGGGAGCACCGGCTCGTGAACGGCGGCGACCGCCTAACGCGGGACAGTGGAGATACCCGATGCCGCGCTCGGGCAACGTGCGCTCGAGTGCCTCCCGATTGAAGTGCGGATGGCGCCGCGACCCTGGAAAAGCTCGGACGTCGATCAGGCGTTCGATACGCGAGCGCTCGAGAAGCGCGATGAATTCATCGATGCCGCGCGTCGAGTGCCCGATCGTGTAAACGATCATGGGATCGGTGGACCGCCCTTGGGCGAACCGCCCTCACCTCGCACTCGGTCCACCACCACCGGACGATCGACCGAAATCGGCCGATCGATCAGGTGATCCTTCGCGATGTGGTACGTCTGCCGGGCGAGCATCACTCGCCCTGCGCGCACATCGTGGCCGACGTCGATGAGCAAATGCGCAAGATCGCCGGTGCCCCAGAGCACGCCCGCGAGGACGATGAGCCGGCTCGCCTCGCCGAGTAGCGTGGGGATGGACGCAGCACCCTGCGCGTAGAGACCGGTCGCGATCTCGGCGACGAGCAGCAACAACAGGATGATCGCCATGAAGCGGAACAGCTTTGAGAGATAGCGAAGTCCGGTGTATGGCTCGATGTCCGTCGCGCGAATACCGGCGATGATCTCGCCCTCGGCCTGGTGCTCGGCCGCCTTACCGTTGCCGCTCGTATCGACGCCCGCCGTCGATTCTTCTTCGGTCGCGTCGGAAGTTCTTCGATGTTCCACGTTTACCCCCCTCCAGGTCCACCACTCCAGCGCGCTCGATAGCCGCGCGTGTCGATATGAATGAAAGGTCCGTGCCCGGGCCCGGCTGGATAGATCCCTGCCCCGCCGACGAGCTCAGGATGAGCGGCCTCGACACGATCGACCGCGGCAAGGATGACCTTGCTGTCATCCATCGAGATGTGTCCGTCGTGGTTGAGGTCGTCCATTACGCCGTCGTGATTGTCGTCGATGTAGATGTCAGAAGCGTCTCCGTACATGTGACGGCTGAGTGCGGCGCGTCCCTGTGGGTTGCCGCCCGTCGCGTTGTACTGCGGTGTGCGAAATCCGCTCATCACGCGCACGCCGCTAACGTCCACACCATGATTTGCGAGATCCTCGAGAACGAGCTCGAGCTTGTCGACGAGCGTGATTTGCAGGACAAGATATTTCGGCCAGACGTTAGGCTGATCGTGCGTCAGAAAGTCGCGGAGCCGGAAGTGCTCGGAGACGTAGGTGTCCTGGTTAGCCTGAGTGACTTCGATGAACCCAGCGGGATTCGCGTATGCCGACGACGGTGCCTTTGACGGCCCAACCTTCTTCCCGCGCTCCCCGGGCCAGTTGCCGAGATAGTAGAGACCAATTCGGCCACGGCTCTTGGCGTTGAACGGAAGTTCGGTGATGACGTTGAAGTCGGTGATCGGACGAATCGCGTTCCCGATCGCGAGCGCCACGCTCCACACGCCCGGACCTTGCGGCGCCGAATCCACCTGCGACACGTCGCCGCCCTCGCTGTATCGCAACTCCGCGCCGGCTGGAAGCGACTCCGGCGTGACGCCATGTCTCGAGGTGTCGATTGTTGCGCGGAGCTTTCCGCTCACTCCACGAGCACGGTCGAACAGTGCGGTGAGCGTCGCGTCGGTCAAGTATGCAACGGATGGAGCATTCGCCGACGTGAGCGCCGAGGCGACGGTCGCCGCGGCTCGAGCCGCCTCGCTCACCGTGGACGCCTCGCTTCCGGCCGCAAGTGACGTTCGAAGATGCGAAAGCGACCAAACCCATCCCACCGCGAACGCGTATGCGAGGATGCCAAGGGCGATCTCCAAGCGCCGCTCGCCACGCGGCGAGAAGCCGACTCGATACCAGAAGCCGGCGGGCGGCGACGGCAGCCGCAGGGCACTCTCGAAAACGTTGGACCAGTCGTGCTCGTCCTGATGCGTGAGGTCCGCCCCACGAGATTCAATGGGCGTCCCAGTTGACCCGTCGCGTGAGCCCGTCGAAGTTCCCTTGCTCACGCTCCCCTCCCACCGAGCACAATCACTGCATGCAGTCGATTCTCGATTTCATTCACCGTCTGGGCGATCCCCGCGCGCTTGTCGCGTGGGGCGGCTACGTCGGCCTCACGATCATCATCTTCGCCGAGACGGGACTGCTCATTGGATTCTTTCTTCCTGGCGACTCGCTGCTCGTGACAGCAGGGCTCCTCGCTTCGCAGACTCAGCGATTCGATTTGAACGTCTACGTCCTCGGCGCGTTGCTCTCGGTCGCGTCGATCTTGGGTAACAGTCTCGGCTATTACATCGGCCTGGTAACCGGGCCGAAGCTTTTCCGACGTGAGAGTTCGCTCTTGTTCAATCGCAAGCACCTGGAGCGCGCCCATGCGTTCTATGAGCGCCACGGTGGAAAGACAATCGTTCTCGCGCGGTTTATGCCCATTGTTCGGACCTTCGTGCCGGTCGTCGCCGGCATGGGGCAAATGCAGTACCGCCGATACACGTTGTACAACGTCGTCGGCGGTTTGGCGTGGATTTGGTCGATGTTGTTCGTCGGATTCTTCTTGGGCCGCTACATTCCGGGCATCGGCGACCATATCGAGCTCGTGATCCTCGCCGTGATCTTTCTCTCACTTTTGCCGGGCATCATCGCTTGGCTGCGCAGCCGGAGGGGGAAGGGGCGGGCGAGCGAGGAACGAGCGGTATCAGACATCTGAACCACAGGAGAGTCGGAATGCCGTTCACGCTTCCCGCGCTTCCGTACGCGTACGACGCGTTGGAGCCCCACATCGACGCGCGCACGATGGAGATTCACCACAGCAAGCATCATCAGGCGTACGTGAACAACCTGAACGCGGCGCTCGAGAAGGCGCCGCAGCTCGAGGGGAAGTCACTCGACGATCTGATGCGCGGCATCAATAGCGTCCCCGAAACCGTTCGCACCGCCGTGCGCAACAACGGCGGCGGACACTGGAATCACTCGATGTTCTGGGAATTGATGGGCGCGCAGAAGGGCGGCGAACCGAAGGGAAGGATCGGAGACGCGATCAAGAGCTCCTTCGGCGATTTCGCGAAGTTCAAGGAGCAGTTCGCCGCCGCCGCGACGGGACGCTTCGGATCAGGCTGGGCGTGGCTGATCGACGAAGGCAATGGCAAGCTCTCGATCACGAGCACGCCTAACCAGGACAACCCGCTGATGGACGGGAAGAAAGCGATTCTCGGGCTCGATGTCTGGGAGCATGCCTACTATCTCAAGTACCAGAACAAGAGGCCAGACTACGTCGCGGCGTGGTGGAATGTGGTCAACTGGGACGCGGTCGCTAAACGGCTGTAGAATCGGATCTAGAAAGGCGGGTCTAGAACGACGGATCTAGAACGACGGATCTAGAACGACGTGGCGAAATAGGAATCGGGCGCGCTGTGCGCGCCCGATTTTCCTTTTCTACCCGCCTTTCCCCGTCCGTCGCGCGAGGCCGTCGTTCTAGCTCCGCACTTCTAGACCCGATCTTCTAGACCCGATCTTCTAGACCCGATCTTCTAGACCCGATCTTCTAGATCCGATCTTCTAGATCCGACTCTCTAGACCCGCTCTTCTAGACCCGCTCTTCTAGATCCGCCCTTCTAGACCGGCCCCGCAAGCGACTGTCCTTACGGCACCACCCTCGACTTCGGCTCGAGCCTAACGATCCACAACCCCGAATTGACGTCATTCACATACGCGAGATCGTTCTTCACCACCGTCCCCCACGCCATGGCGGCGTTCGGATTCTTTCCGTCCGGCGCGCCGGTGTAGAGGTTGGCGATCTCGCGACCTTGCGCACGGAGATCGCCGCGCAGCTCGCCGGAGATGTCGAACGCGTGAAAGCCCGCATTGTACGCGCCCAGGTACAGCGTGTCGCCGGCGACCCAGACGTTATGCACGCCGCCGAATTCGGGCTCGTACCATGCAACGCTCTTCGGGTGCTCGATGTCGCTCACGTCGACGACTTGCAAGCGGCCGTGGGCGCGTGACACCTGGCCCTGGAAGAGCGCTTGCGCCGCCGAGTTGCCAAAGACTTCGTCGGCGATGAAGACATATCTACCGTGACGCCATGCGGTGTGCGTGCCGCGGATGAATCCCGGCCCGCCCTCGAGCGCGACGTCCTTGTACAACGAATCGAGATTGTACTTGAACTGCGACACGAGCACGGGCTTGTCGGGTCGTCCGCCCTTGATGCCGTTGCCGACGTCGAGAATGACGAGCCCGTCGTTCCACCAGGAGGCGTACACCAGACCATTCTGCACGTCGATGTCGTGAAGCATCACGCCAGCCGGTGTCTGCTTCGGACGCCACTTCCCGACCCCTTTCGGATGCGCGGGATCGGTGATGTCAACGATGTCCAGCTCGCCCGTTCCGTCATTCGTTAGGTAGACATGCGTGCCGTACTTCTCCTGCTGGTGGATGAAGGCGGAGTGCACACCGGAGGTGACCCCGTCCGTGAACTCCGAAAGCGGCTTCGGGTGGAGTGGGTCGTGGGTATCGGCGATGACGATGCCATTCTTGCGATTGTCCGCGCCTTCGCGGGTGATCACCATGTAGTTGCCGTCGGGCGTGGTCATCACGTCGTTCACCGTACGGGCGTTCACGACGATCGAGTCCACGATGGCTGGTGCCGCCGGATTGCTGACGTCGATCGCGTAGACGCGATCGCCACCGAGCGCCGTGCCGAGATAGGCGACTTTGCCGTTAGGGTGCAGCCAGACTTCGCTCGTGAAGAGCGCCGACCGGGGAACGCGACCCACCACTCTCGCGACACGTTGCACGTCGCGCGACGCAACGGTTACCGTCGCATCAGCGGTGCGCGCGCCGTACGAGGCCGTGACCTGGTACGTACCCGGCTCATAGGCGACGAACGCGCCGGCATCGTCGATCTCGCCACGGCCCGGCGAGAAGAGCCAGGTAGGCTCCAGACCGGTGATCTCCTTCCCTGCTCGATCCTTTACCGATGATTTGAAGCGAATGACGTCGCCGGTGCGCGCCTGCGTCAGCGACGGCGTGATGTCGATGCTGCCGATGTCCGCGGCCAATACCTCGATCTGTAGTGCTCGCGATGCGGCGCCGGTAGACGCCGTGATGGTTGCTCGCCCTGGCGCGATCGCGTTGAGAACGCCGCCGGCGGCGACCCGCGCGATCTGCGGCACGGAGGACTGCCACTCGATGCGGTCGTCGCGGCGGTCGCCAGCGCGAGAGTACGACGAGGCGTCGAGCCTAACGCGCTGGCCCGCGAGCAGTCTCGTGACGCGCGGCGCGATCTCCACGCGCGCGGCGGGCGCGGGAACCATGCGAACCGAAACGCGCTCGATCACCGGCTTCGCTCCGGGCGCGACTGCGGAGACGACGATGGGCAGTGTCCCGACGGCGCCGGACGACACAAGGCCCGCGCTGTCGACGTGCGCCTCGAAGTAGCCGCCCGCGGCTTGAAAGAGAATGAGCGCGCCCTCGATGGGACGGCCCGATGCGTCGAGCGCGCGCGCATGCAAGCGCAGCGTGTCACCGGCCACAACCACCGGTGAAGCTGGCGTCACCGCGACACGAACAATGGTTGGCGTGGATTGTTGCGCCGGCTGTTGCATGACCAATAGCAGCGCGAGAATCGGCGTTGGCATCTCCGTCTCCGAATAGGGATGGGGCAGGCCCGAAGCTACGACCGCGTGGCGTACCGCGCTACTGACGTCGGATCGCTCTCGTGGATCGCGCTTGCGCTTCGGCGCTATCCGACTGCGAGACTCCGGCGACGAGGTCGTCGATGCCGCCGTCGCCTGGCCGATCCTCGTCCGGCGCCGACGCGCGGAACATGTCCGTCGTGTTCGCGCGGGCCACGCGACTGAGAAGAGGCGGCGTGATCAGCGTCGTCGTCAGAACCATGAGCATGATCGCGCCGAACAGCCCCGCGTCGATTGCGCCCGTGCTCAACCCCATCTGCGCGAAGATGAGGCCGACCTCTCCGCGCGGAACCATCGCGGCACCGACCAATAGCTTCCGTCCCCGGAACCAGCGTGGAACGAAACCCGCCGCAATCTTTCCAAGGATCCCGCAAACGATCAGCGCCAATCCAATCCCTAACGATCTCGGATTCGCCAGCGCGCGTAGATCCACCTCGGCGCCGACCGTCGCGAAGAAGATCGGCACGAAGAAGTGGCCGATCGTCGTCGTCGACCGCTCGATCTGCTGTTTCTGCGGAATGCCGAAGAGAACGAGGCCGGCGGCGAATGCGCCAATGATGAGCGCGGAGCCAGCGAGCTTGGCAAAAAGCGCGAGAGCGAATGCGAAGGCGAGCCCGAACACGCCCAGCGCACCCGCTGACCTGATGCGCTCGACGATTCCGAACGCGGGGGGTGCGACACGGGATCCAATGAAGACGGCGCCAACGAAGAAGAGAATGGCGACGAAGCTGATGCGAGCGACGTGCAGGACGTCGATGTTCGTCCCCGTGACGACGTCCGCGACGACAGCGAGGATGATGAGGCCAACGATGTCGTCGAGCACGGCGGCGCCTAACACGACGCGCCCCTCGGGTGACTCGAGACGTCCCAGATCCGAGAGGACCCGCGCCGAGATCCCGACCGACGTCGCGCAGAGCGCCGCCCCGCCGATGAGCGCCGCGACGTGCCCGAGCCCGAACGCGAGGCCGGTGGCGTAGCCTAACGCGAATGGGATGACGACGCCCGCCAACCCGACGGTGGTGGCGATGCTCCCGACGCTGAGCAGGGACTGCAGCTCAGTGTGGAGTCCCGTCTCGAACAACAGCACGATGACGCCGATCTGCGCGAGCGCCGCGAGCGTCGGGTCGCTCGGATTGACGATGCCGAGGACTGAACCACCGAGCAACACCCCGGCGACGAGCTCCCCGAGCACAGCGGGTTGGCCAAGGCGCTGCGCCATCTCGCCAAGTACCTTCGTTGCGATGAAGATCGCAACGAGCGCGGCGAGCAGCGCCGCGACAGGGTCGACGGCGCTCGCAGAAAGCTGCGCCGCAACGACCATTACTGCGCGGCTTCGCCCTCGAGGTACGTATACCCCTCGAGTCCGGCGACGTAATCGGCGATGAACGTGTTGGCTTCCTGCCGCGTGATCTGCTTCGCGCCCGTCACCTTGCGACGGAACGTCTGCAACAGGTCGTTGGCGCGGAACTGCACGTAGTTCAGAACTTCAGTAACCGTGTCGCCGTGGACGAGGTGAGACACCTCATACTGCCCGTTCGCCGCCAGACGGACGTGTACCGCGTTCGTGTCGCCGAACAGGTTGTGGAGGTCGCCAAGGATTTCCTGGTAGGCGCCAGTAAGGAAGACGCCCAAGATGTACGGCTCTCCGTCAGTAAAGCCGTGCAGCTCGAGGCTGGGCCGGCCGTTCTTGTCGCCGACAAACCGATCGATCTTTCCATCCGAGTCGCAGGTGACGTCCTGCAAGGTCCCACGACGCGTCGGCTCCTCGACGAGCCGATGAATCGGCATGATCGGAAAAAGCTGGTCGATGGCCCAGCTGTCGGGCAGGGACTGAAAGACGGAGAAGTTGCAGAAGTAGCGATCGACGAGCGCCGCATCGAGATCCGCGGTGATGTCCTCGTACTCGTCCCGGTTTTTTTCGACGGCGCGTGAGATCGCGTTGATCGTCGCGAAGTAGATCTGCTCGGCCATCGCCCGGCCGCGCAGCGAGAGGACGCCCGAGTTGAACAGCTCGTGGGAGCGCTCTTTGTCGAAAGTCAGATCGTGGTAGATCTCGCGAATCCTTCGTTTGGACACGTTTTTCCGCGAGGCATCACGGTAGTCGGCGACCATCTCGTGCAGCAGCGGATGGTCGTCTTCCGTCAGCTCCGGGATCGGCCGCTCGGTGTGGGACTCGACATCGATCACCTTGAGCAGCAGCAGCGCGTGATGCGCGGTGAGCGCACGGCCCGATTCGCTGATGATGTGCGGCATCGGGAGATCGTGCTCGCGGCACGCCTCGGCCAGCGTGTAGACGACGTCGTTCGCGTACTCGCCGAGCGAGTAGTTGACGCTCGCGTCGGACGTCGAATTCGTGCCGTCGTAGTCGATGCCGAGGCCGCCGCCGACGTCGAGATGAGTGATATCTAAACCCATCTCGCGCAACTCAACGTAGAAACGGGTTATCTCTTGCAGGCCAAGCTTGATAAAGCGGATGTCCGTGATCTGCGATCCCAGATGAAAATGAATGAGCTTGAGGATGTCGAGGCGGCCGGCGGCGCGCAGCTTCTCGATCGCGGTGACGAGGTCCGCGGCGTTGAGACCGAATTTGGACTTCTCGCCCCCGCTCTCTTTCCAGCGGCCAAATCCTCGCGAAGCAAGCTTGATCCGCACGCCAGCTATCGGCGTCACTTGCATTTCATCGGCAACTTGCAACAAGACGTCGATCTCGCTCAGCTGCTCCAGGACAATGAACACCTGGTGGCCAAGCTTCTGCCCCATGAGCGCGAGACGCATGAACTCTTCGTCCTTGTAGCCGTTGCAGACGATGAGGTGGTCGGTGGTTTCGCTCAGACCGAGGATCGCCTGCAGCTCCGGCTTGCTGCCGCATTCCAGGCCGACGCCATGCGACTTGCCGAACTCGAGAATCTCCTCGATGACGTGGCGCTGCTGGTTCACCTTGATCGGATACACCGTCGTATAGCCGCCGGTGTACGCGAACTCGGCGCGTGCTTCGTCGAACCGCGTCGTCAGCGCTTCGATGCGCGCGCGCAGGATATCGGAGAAGCGGAGCAGCACGGGGAGCGTGATTCCCTGCTCCTCGAGATCCATCGCGACGTCGTGGAGATCCACCTCGTGATCGGGATGATCCTTGTTCGGCCGCACGACCACATGTCCACGCGCATTGATGTCGAAGAAGCCGGCCCCCCAGCCCTCGATGTTGTAGAGGGCGCGCGCGGCATCGATGCTCCACCCTGTGCCGAGTGGCTCGGGTGCGGACAGAGGTTCTACGATATGTGTCGCCATGGCGGAATTATAGCGCGCGATTGTGGGCCGCTACGGAAATAGAATCTCGACGTGCCATGCATCATCTCGGCGCGCGTATAGCTCACGCCGGTGTAGACGACTTGGCATCCCCTTCCAAAATTCGATACGCTCGGGCTGGAGGCGAAAGCCAGACCAGTGCGGCGGTCGCGGCACGGGAGCGCCTTCGAAGCGGCGCTCGAACTCCGCGACGCGCTGCGCGAGCTGCTGCTCGTCGCTGATCGGTCGACTCTGCTCCGACGCCCATGCACCGATCTGACTGCTACGTCCGCGCGACGCAAAATATGCGTCTGCTTCCAAGCCCTCGACCGGTGACACGCGTCCCTCGACACGCACCTGAATCTCCATTTGCTGCCAGTGGAAGCACATCGCCGCGCTGGGATTCGTGAGGAGCTCGCGCCCCTTTCGACTCTCATAATTCGTGTAGAAAACGAAGCCGTGCTCGTCGACGTGGTTGAGCAACAGCATCCGCACGCTCGGCTGCCCGCTGGCGCAGGTGGCGAGCGAGAACGCGGTCGGCTCGGGCAACTGGTCGCGCGGGAACGCCTTCGCCTGCTGGAGCAACTCGAGAAACCTTGCGAACGGCTCCGCTATCGGAGCGCGGCGTTCGACCTTCCGCGTCATCCGATCGCGCGCTTGTAAAAGCTGCGCATCCCGAGCATCCACCCGGCGCCGGCGAGGAGCACCAGAGCAACCGTCACGACGCCCAAGCTCATATGTGGAACCGCCGGCGTCATGACGCCGCGCAAACCTTCGGCGACGTACACCAGGGGATTCAACAGCACCAGGTATTTCACGACGGGCACGGCATCGAGTCCGCGCCACGGATAGTACGCGCACCCGAAGAAAATCATCGGCGCGACGATGACGCTGAACATGAGACCGATTTGCTGCGGCGAGATCGCGGTGCCGAGCCACATGCCGAGCGACGAGAATGCCGTAGCGCCGAGGAGCGCGATGAGAATGATCTCGCCGCCGTGCGCCAGCGAAAATCCCGGAATCGGCCCCATGATGAGGCGCGCGAGGGGCAACACGACAATCGCGGCAATCAGTGCTTGAATCACGGCCGCGACGATTTTCTCGGCGGCGACGATCCGCGTCGGCACGGGCGCGAGCAAACGGTCCTCGATTTCCTTGGTCCAACCGAAGTCCTGCATCATCGGGAGCGAGACCGCCTGGATCGCGGACATCGTTAGGCTGATCGCGAGAATGCCAGGGAGCAGCGCCGCGCTGTATCCAGCGCCGACAAAGCCCATCCGTGGGAGGAGCGCGCCGAACACGATGATGAAGAGGAGCGGCTGCATGATCGTTCGCACGAGGAAGAAGGGTAGCTCCTTGCGCGCTACGACCACGTCCCGGCGCAGCAGCGCGAGAAACACCTTCGACGGCGCCACCGTGCGCTCCGGGGGCGGTGTTTTCGGCGCCCCAAGCGACGACTGCAGATCGCGAGTAACGGTCGTCAATCGAGCTTTCTCCCGGTGAGCGAGACGAACAGCGTCTCGAGACTTGGTTCGGTGAGGCCGATGTTGCTCACGTGAAGTCCCGCGTCTTCGACGATTTGAATCAGAGGAGAAATGATGCGACCACCGCGATCGCTATAGACACGCAAGCTGTTCTGCCGCGCTTCGGCGCGGAGCACGCCCTGAAGCGCGCTGACCGCCGCGACGAGATGATCCGGATTCGCGTCGAGCTGTAACTCGATGAGCGTGCCGCCCGGCGCCCGCTCCTTGAGACGCGATGGCGTATCGAGCGCGAGCAGCTTTCCTCGATCGACGATGCCGATTCGCTGACAAAGGCGGTCCGCTTCCTCCATGTAGTGCGTCGTCATGACGATCGTTCGACCCTGCTCGTGGAGATCGCGCAGAATCGCCCAGAGATCGAGGCGCGCCTGCGGATCGAGGCCCACGGTCGGCTCGTCGAGAAAGAGGACGTCAGGCTCGTGAATCAGGGCCCGCGCGATCATCAGGCGCTGCTGTTGGCCGCCCGAGAGTTGATCGACTTTCGCCTGGGCCTTGTCGGCGATGTCGAGGCGTGTGAGTAGCTGATTCGCGCGCTCTTCGGCGGTGGAGCGCGGAATACCGAAATAGGCGGCGTGAAA
>DATEHJ010000326.1:0-2234 GCA_035279645.1 Gemmatimonadaceae bacterium | reverse complement strand
CGGCACCGGTCGGATTGTGCGGATAGTTCACGATGAGCAGTCGCGCCTGACGAGCGACATCGTCAGGGATCGCGTCGAGATCCGGCAGATAGCCGAGCTCGCGGCGGACCGGCAGCAGATGCACCCGTCCACCCACGAGTGGCGCGGCACGACCGTGCACCGGATAGTGGATATTGGGAACGAGTGCGACGCTCTCCTCGTCCGTGAACGCCATGATGAGGTGCGCAATCCCTTCCTTCCCGCCGCTCACGCAGAGCACGTCGCGCTCGGCGTCGACCGTGACGTCGAATCGGCGCTTCAAGAAGCCGGCGGCCGCATGCAAAAACCGTGGCGTGCCGCGAAAGGGCGGATAGCCATGCGTCGCCGGGTCACGATACGCTTGCGTGATCGCCTCGACGACGGCTGGCGGCGTCGGCTGATCGGGATTGCCAATGCCCAGATCGATGAGATCCGCACCGCGAGCGCGCGCGGCGGCCTTCAGCTCGTCCAGCCACGCGAAGACGTACGTCGGCAGCGTCGTGAGACGATGCGTCGGACCCGCCGTCGTCGAAGTCGTGGGCGTCGTGTTGGTAATCCGCATGTCGAGAGTCGATGGCCGGCCACCACAGGGCGTTGGCGGTTTGCGCTCGCCACTCACTACCCATCGCCGTCAGGATGGCAGGCTCCCCGTCAACTTCTCGGTTTTGCGCCGCTCGTGCCAGTGGGTGCATCGACCGCCTGGCGGCGGCCCTGGCTTTTGCCCTTGGAATCGGCCGTTTCGCCCGAGAGCTCCCGATAGCGAAAGCAATCGACCGTATGATCGTTGACTAGTCCCGCAGCTTGCATGAAGGCGTAACAGATCGTCGACCCGACGAAGCGAAATCCGCGCTTCTTGAGATCCTTGCTCAGCGCGTCCGATTCGGGCGTCGTCGCGGGAATGTCGGCGTGTCGCTGGCGCCGATTGATCAGGGGCCGACCGTCGACGAATCGCCAGACGTACCGGTCGAAGGAGCCCTCGTCCGCAGTCACGCGTTGGAAGGCTTGCGCGTTCGCGATCGTGCTCTCGATCTTGAGCCGGTTGCGCACGATGCCGGCGTTCGCGAGGAGCTTCTCGACGCGCGCCGGTGTGAAGCGGGCGACGCGCGCGACGTCGAAATTCGCGAAGGCGTCTCGATAGGCGTCGCGTTTCTTGAGGATCGTCGACCAGCTCAGCCCTGCCTGCGCCCCCTCGAGGGTGAGCAGCTCGAAGAGCGCGCGATCATCGTGCTCCGGGACGCCCCACTCGCGATCGTGATACCGGATGTCGAGCTCGGTGCGCGGCCAGGCGCAGCGGTGCAGTTCGTCAGTGCTCATTCGTTAGGCGCCGCGCCATCACGAAGTCGTGCTGAAGGTCCGCGCCGAGGAGAAAGGCCTGTTCACCGACAGCGACGAAGCCCTGCTTTTCATAGAATGCAATCGCGCGCGGGTTGCGCTTCCAAACGCCGAGCCAGAGAACGTCCGCGCCCCACTCGCTCACTGTCGCGACGCACACCCGCATCAGCGAAGCACCGAGTCCTCGCCCCTGCCATCGCCGTTCAGCATAGATGCGGGCGATCTCCGCGGAGCGGTTGGTCGCCAGCGTCGAGCCGGCCGGCAGTGGCGCGCCGAGCCTAACGTGCGCATAGCCCGCGATACCCTCCCGATCGTACGCCAGCCAGATGCGACTGTTCGCCTCGGAGATCTCCGCGCGCTGCTGTTCCTCCGAGAACGCGGAGGCCAAATACGCCTCGAGGTCCTCCGGTTTGTTCGCTGGTCCAAACGTGTCGCGGAACATCGACGTCGCGGCGCGCGACCACGCCGCGGCGTCCGCGGATGTCGCGAGGCGCACCCTGACATCGTCTGCGTCGAGGCGCACGCGCAGCTCCTCGCGAAGTACTTCGACTCGCTCGCCCATTATCTCAGATGTGCGCGAGCGCGTCGAGTGTTCGCTCATTGCGCACGTTGCCCGTGTTCAACGTCGATGCCGGCTCGAAAAGGAGCACCTCGACTTCCTCGTCCGCGACCGGTCGATGCTCGACGCCGCGCGGAACGATTACCATGTCGCCGGCTTCGAGCTCGATCACCTCGTTGCGCAACTCCATGCGGAAGCGACCGCGGTGCACGAGAAACAGCTCGTCCTCGTTATCGTGGTGATGCCAAACGAACGGGCCTTTGAATTTCGCGAGCTTCACCTGTTGGCCATTGAGCTCACCAACGATCTTGGGGCTCCAGTGCTC
>DATEHJ010000325.1:0-14772 GCA_035279645.1 Gemmatimonadaceae bacterium | reverse complement strand
GCCGGAATATAGACGCGCTTCGCGTTCACCTCGCGCTCGTCGTTAGGTGGATGGGTCGACCACATACGCGGCGGCTGGGCCAGCTCGGCCTTGAACAGGCGCAGTGCCTGGGGCTGCGTTTCCGGGAGCGCCGGCGCACTGCGATACATCTCGGCGTCGACCAGACTCAAACGCTCGATGAGGCGCAACTGAATGGCAAACAGGTCCTTCACCAAGTGTCCCTTCGCGCGCTCAGCGCCGGCAAACGCGAGCGTGCGATCCCACGCATCGTCGGCGGTGCGAAGCCGATGCAGCGCATAGATGAGCGAGTCGCTGCCCGTGAGCGAGACGGCGACGAGATCGGCGTGCATCTCCATCTCGCGCGCTAGCGCGCGCTGCATGCGGAGCGCGACGGAGAACAAGGAGTCGACGAGCGATCGGATGGACCAAACGATGATGGAGAGCAGCCAACCAACCCACGCGATGCGAACGTCGACTCGCGTCCACCGGTTGAGGAAGGCGTCGAACTTGTCGCGTCGCGCCACGATCTGGGCGGCAATCTGCTGCGCGATGTAGACCCAGCGTCCGACCGCCATCGATCGCTGTGTGAAATGGCCGAATTCGTGCGCGAGCACCGCGGTCAGCTCGCCTAACGTGAGAACATTCACGAGCCCAAGCCCGATCTCGAGATTCTTCTTCGATGGGATGATGAAGTTGATTAGCGACAGATCGTACGAGACGGACGCGTTCACGCGCGGCGAAAGGAAGACGCGGTGGGGTCGCGGCGCCTTTGCGTCGTCGGCCAATCGACGGAGAAACGCGAACAGCTGCGGTTGGTCGGTCGCCGTGACCTCGATCTCGTATTTGTCGGCCCGCCCCTGTTTGATGAAGAAGAACCCTTTCACCATGAACACGGTAAGCAATGCCGCCGAGCCGCCGACGACGAATCCCCAGAAGGAGTTTTCTCCTCCCTGCAACGCGGACGTCAACAGTCGGTACGCGGTCCACCCGAGCCAGGCGGTGAGCGCGACGTACGACGCCGCGAAGAGGAGCAGCCCACCGAGCGCGAGCCAGAGCCGGCGGCGATAGGCCGGCGGCGGCAGCGTCAGGTCGGCGGGGACGGACGTTGGACCGATCGGGTAGGTAATGGCCATGTCAGCACTCGTTGCCGGAACGGTCACACAGTGCCTATCGAGTGTCAACACCGAGAACGGACACGAACGACGATCTCCGCGTTGACGTCCCTCACGAAAGGCGTTGCTACTCGCCGGACGAATGTTCGCATTGGACGAACACTCGTTCGGCGCGTAGAGTAGAAGGATGGCGGCGCGCAAATCAACAGACATCTTCGCTCGAGTGCGACGACTCGGCGTCGCGCTGGCTGATGTCCAAGAGAGCACCTCGTTCGGCGCACCCGCGCTCAAGGTTGGCGGGACGATGTTCACGTGCATCCCGACCAACAAGTCTGCCGAGCCAGATTCATTGCTGGTGCGGTTGAGCTTTACCGAGCGCGACCTGCGATTGTCCTTCGCGCCGACGATCTATTACCTCAAGCCGCACTACGAGGGATACTCGTGCGTGCTCGCGCGTGTGAAGTTGCTCGACGACGATGAGTTGAAGGAATTGCTGGAGACGAGCTGGCAATTCGTGCGTTCGACGAAAGCCACGAAGGCGAAGCGGCCCAGGAGACACCGACGCTGATTGTGATGGCGCGGCTCCTTCGGCCGAGCCGCGGCCGGGCCGGAGCTCGCTGTACCACGCCTCACCGACGCGACAACGCAGCCCTCTGATCCGGCGTGAGCATTTCGAGAATGTCGCGAGCCGCCATCTCGTCGAGTGGCGAAATCTCCGAGCTCGTGGGCGCGCGCTGTGCACCGTCCAACACGCCGAAGAGCGCCTGCTGATACTTGCGGTCGATTGCTCGTAGCTGCGTCAACTGCTGCGGGCTCAGCTTCACGTTGCCAAGGATCCGCGCAGCCACCGTGAATGCTCCGATCGGGGCTATCATCCTCATCTCCCCAATGTCACTCATGAAGGAAGCGAACGAGCTATGAAGTCTATGCGTGCGAACCCTTTGCCGCCGCACGCCGGCGGGACCGCAGACGCCCTGCTTCCCGGTCCGATCCGCGGCGAGTTGCTGGGTGCCGAGCAACTCGCCGAACGCATTGCGACATTGGCCCGAGGCCAGCGGATAACGACGACGCCGCGCCGTCGTGCCCGGCTGCTCGCCCGGCTCACCGAAACTCGCCGCATTCTCGAGGACGCACACGCTCGACTCGCCGCAGTCACGAGCGAAGGACTCGACGCCGTCGACGTCGGACCAGCGGGAGACTGGCTGCTCGACAACTTTCATGTCGTGCGGGAGAACATCCTCGAGGTTCATGAGAGTCTTCCGCGTGGCTATTACCGCGAGCTGCCGGAGCTCGAAAGTGGACCACTCGCCGGCTACCCGCGCGTCTACGAGCTGACGATCACGCTCGTCTCGCACAGCGAGGCGCGGGTTGACGACGAGAACATCGATCTCGCACTGACCGCGTTTCAACGCGTGACTCCGCTCTCGCTCGGCGAGCTTTGGGCGGTGCCGGCAATGCTGCGACTCGGGCTGATCGAGAGCGTACGCCGCATCGCGCTTCGCACGGTGCAGCGGCTCGACGAGCTCGAGGCCGCCGATCGGTCCGCGGCGCGCCTCCAGTCCGCGAGCGATCGAGGAAAGCGCGCCCTCGGCGCGGCATTGAACGACTTCGTCACCAACCCGCCGGCACTCACGCCCTTTTTCGTCTCCCGCTTGCTGCAGCAATTGCGTCGTGCACGCGGCGAATTCCCGCCCCTCGTGTGGCTCGAGCAGTGGATCGGCGAGGACGGGCCAAGCGCCGAGGAAGCGGACGCGTGGACAGCGCAGCGACAGGCGACGACGCAGCTCATCATCGCCAACAGCATAACGAGTCTGCGCACCATCGCCCGCATGGACTGGCGCGCTATCGTCGAGCGGCAGAGCGTGGTCGAGAACGTATTGCGTCAAGATCCGTCGGCGTTCTACAGGCGCATGACGTTCGCTACGCGCGACCACTACCGACACGTGGTCGAGCGCGTCGCGAAGCGCACCGGCCGCGCGGAAGCCTCGGTCGCTCAACTCGCGATCGACCTCGCCCGCGCCGGCGACGTAAAGCGAGAGAGCGATCCGCGGCGCGCACATGTTGGGTACTTTCTCATCGACCAAGGTGTCGCCGATCTCGAGCGAGCCGCCGGCTATCGGCCCGCGATCGGAGAACGCGTTTATCGCTGGGTCTTGCGCCATCCGTACGTTGTATTCGGAGGCGGCGTCCTCGTGACGACCTTGCTCTTGCTCTTGGTTACATGGCAAGTCGCGGCGCCTGCCTCGCTGGTCGCGCTATTGCTCGCGTTCATTCCCGCGAACGATGTCGCGATCACCGTCGTGAATCAGCTCGTCACAACATACCTGCCTCCGCACACGCTGCCGAAGCTGGACTTGAGCGAAGAGGCAACAGGCGGAGACGGAGTTCCGGCGGAGCTCCGGACGGCGGTCGTGATTCCGACGCTCTTCCCGAGCGTCGACGTCGTGGGCGACGCGCTCTCCACGCTCGAAGTCCAATTTCTCGCCAACCGCGAAGCGCACATTCACTTCGCGCTCTTGAGCGACTTCGCGGACTCCGCGACGGAAACGCGCCCCGAAGACGCCGCGATCATCGATGCCGCGTCCGCGGGCATCCGCGACCTCAACGCGCGTTACGGCGGCAGCGGCGCGTCGAGCGACCGGTTCCACCTCTTCCACCGGCCGCGACGATGGAATGCGCAAGAAGGCGTATGGATGGGGTGGGAGCGCAAGCGCGGCAAGCTCGCCCAATTCAACCAATACGTCCAAGGCGGCGCCGACGACGCGTTTTCCGTGATCGTTGGCGACGCCACGGCGATCCGCAGCGTGCGCTACGTGATCACTCTCGATGCCGACACGGTGCTTCCACCCGGAAACGCCGCGCTGCTGGTCGGCACGCTCGCGCACCCGCTGAACCGCGCTCAGTATGACGTCCGACGTGGCCGCGTGGTGCGCGGGTACGGCGTCGTCCAACCCCGCGTCGGAATCTCGCTGCCCAGCGCACATCGGTCGCGCTTCGCGACGATTTTCTCGGGTCATCCCGGGGTGGATCCCTACACGACCGCCGTTTCCGACGTGTACCAGGATCTCTTCGGCGAGGGCAGCTTCACGGGCAAAGGCATCTACGATGTGGCCGCGTACGAGACGGCGACGCACGGACGCTTTCCGGAAAACGCGCTGTTGTCGCACGACCTCATCGAAGGCAGCTATGTCCGCGCCGCGCTCGCGACCGACATCACCGTCTACGACGACTACCCCAGCCGCTATCTCACCTTCACGCGCCGCAAACACCGCTGGATCCGCGGCGACTGGCAACTCCTTCGGTGGCTCACGCTTTCGGTGCCAGGGCCCCGCGGTCTCGAGCGGAACCGTCTGTCACTGCTGTCACGGTGGAAGATCCTCGACAATTTGCGACGCAGCGTCGTCGAGATCGCACAGCTGGCGCTGCTCGTGGCGGGATGGACCGTGCTGGCCGGGTCGCCATTGCGCTGGACGCTGATCGCGCTCAGCGCGATCGCCGCGCCATGGCTCTTTTCGCTTCTGTTGGCGGTCCTTCGTCCACCGCCTGACAAGTCCTGGCGCACCTACTACGGCGCCATCGCGCGCGACGCGATCACGAGCGCGCAACAGCTCGCGCTGGCGATCGTCTTTCTCCCGCACCAGGCAGTGGTCTCCGCCGACGCCATCGCGCGGACGATGTGGCGGCTCGGCCTAACGAGGAAGCATCTTCTCGAATGGAAGACGTCGTCCCAGAGCGAGCGCGACGTCGGCGTCGGCGCCACCGCTGTGTGGCGCGCGATGTGGCCCGCGGTCGTCGTCGCCAGTCTCATTCTGGTGCTTGCGGCGTTAGCCGCGGTCTCGCATCCGGGCTCCGCTCGACGCTGGCTCCTCTGCGCCATCGTGCTGCCTCTCGTCGCGCTGTGGAGTTTAGCGCCGGCGATCGCGCACTTTCTCAGCAGGCCGGCGCAGCCTCGGCGACCCGAGCTCTCACCGGACGAGCGGAGTGTCGCACTGAGGTACGCACGGCTCCACTGGCAGTACTTCGACACATTCGTCAACGCCAGCACGAATTGGCTTGCGCCGGACAACTTTCAGGATGACCCGAAGCCGGAAACGGCGATGCGGGTGTCGCCCACGAACATCGGCCTCCAGCTGCTGTCGACGGTGAGTGCGTGCGACCTCGGCTTCATCACCGTCGAGGATATGGCGCGGCGGCTCGAGCTGGCGTTGCGCGCCCTCGAGCGCATGCGCCGTTTTCGCGGCCACTTCTACAACTGGTACGATCTGCGTGATCTGCAGGTGCTCGAGCCGGCCTATATTTCCACCGTCGACAGCGGCAACCTCTGCGGCCACCTCATTGCCGTTAGGCGCGCCTGTCTCGAGATGGCTGGCGAGGGCGATCTCGCGTCCCGCCTCCGCGCCATCGCCGACCGTGCGTACGACTTCGCGATGGAGATGGACTTCCGCTTCCTGTTCGACCGAAGGCGGAAGTTGTTTGCCATCGGTTACCAGCAGAGCACACACGCGCTCGACTCGTCGTACTACGATCTCCTCGCGTCGGAAGCGCGGCTGGCGAGCTTCGTCGCCATCGCAAAGGATGACGTTCCCGTCGAACACTGGTTCCATCTCGGACGCACGCTGACACGGGCGACCGGCGAGACCGCACTCGTCTCGTGGAGCGGCAGCATGTTCGAGTACTTGATGCCCGCGCTCGTTATGCGTTCGTTCCCCTTCACGGTGTTGGGGGAGACGTATGAGAGCGCCGTCCGGCGCCAGATCGCGTACGGCGCCGAACGTGGCGTACCGTGGGGCGTGAGCGAGAGCGCCTACAATCTTCGCGATCGCCACCTGACGTATCAGTACCGGGCGTTCGGCGTCCCCGACCTCGCGCTCAAGCGTGGTCTCGGCAGCGATCTGGTCGTCGCTCCGTATGCATCGGCGCTGGCGTTGATGGTGGAGCCGGCACCGGCGATGTCGAATCTGCGGGCAGAGGAGGAGCTTGGCGCGCTCGGGGCCTACGGATTTCGAGACGCCATCGACTACACTCGCCCAGACCCGGGAGAGCGCTTTGCTGTCGTCAAGAACTACATGGCCCATCACGTCGGCATGTCGCTCGTCGCGCTCACCAATGTTCTCACCGGCGAGATATGGCAGCGGCGTTTCCATGAGGATCCTCTCATCCGCGCCGCCGAGCTTCTCCTGTTCGAGCGCGTACCGCGGCGGGTCGTGCTCCAGCAGCCGCAGGGGGCGCGCGCCGAGGAGGCGCTGCCCGATCCGGACCTCGAGCGTCCCACCGTCCGCGAGATCGACGAACCGAACACACCGCTGCCGCACGTGGCGCTGCTCGGCCGCTTGCCGTACACGATCATGGTGAGCCACTGTGGCGGCGGCTACAGCCGTTACGAGGATCTCGCGGTGACGCGGTGGCGCGCCGACGGAACGCGCGACGCCTTCGGACAGTTCTGCTACGTGAAGGATGTCACGCGGCAGCGGGTCTGGTCGGCAGCGCACCAACCGGTGTGCGCTCCGGCTGACTCGTATCAAGCGCTCCTCGCGACCGATCGCGTCACCTTCGATCGCACAGACGGCGAAATCGAAACGCGGACGGAAATCGCGATCGTTCCGCAGGATTCCGCGGAAGTCCGGCGCGTGACGCTGACCAATGGCAGCAGCGAGCGCCGCGAGATCGAGCTCACGAGCTACGGAGAGGTCGTGCTCGCACCGCCTAACGCGGACCGCGCCCATCCCGCGTTCGCGAATCTCTTCGTCGAAACGGAATGGCACGAGTGGTGTTCGACGCTGACGGCCACCCGTCGCCCACGCTCGGCGCAGGAGCGACGCTTGTGGTGCGCGCACGTCGTGGCGACGGGTGGCGAACGCGTTGGTCCGATCAGCTACGAGAGCGATCGGGCTCGCTTTCTCGGCCGTGGCCGAACGCCGCAAGATCCGCACGCACTAGCGGTGGACGGACCGCTGTCTGGCACCACCGGCGCGGTTCTCGATCCGATCTTTGCTCTGCGCGTGCGCGTGGCACTCGACCCGGGGGAATCCGCCGCCGTCGCGTTCACGACGCTCGTCGCAACGTCGCGCGAGCAGGTGTTCGCGCTGGCTGACCGCTACCATCACCCGCATGCCGCGCAGCGCGCACTCGATCTGGCGTGGACGTCGACGCAGGTCGAGTTGCGCGAGCTCGGCATCACGCCTGCTGACGCCGCGGTCTTCCAGGATCTTGCGGGTCAACTCTTCTTCGGGAACCCAGCGTTGCGGGCGCCGCAAGACGAGTTGCGCGAGAACCGCGGATCGCAGCCGATGCTCTGGGCGCAGGGCGTCTCGGGGGATTGGCCTATTGTACTAGCGACGATCGACTCAAAGGATGGATTGCCGACGCTGCGACAACTTTTTGCCGCTCATCGCTACTGGCGCCGGCGCGGGATGACCGTCGACCTGGTCGTCCTGAACGATCGTGCTCATAGCTATCTGCAGGAGTTGAGCGACCAGATCTCCTCGACGATGTTCACCGCCACCGACTCGGCCGTCATCGACCGCCCTGGGGGCGTCTTCGTGCGGCGTCGTGACGCCGTGAGCGAGGCCGATCTTACGATGCTGCGCGCCACGGCACGGCTTGTGGTGCGGTGCGACGGGCGCTCGATCGGAAAGATTCTCGAAGAGGCGATCGGCGCGCCCGATGAAGCGCCGCTGGCCCTGGAACCGGCCGCGACGCTCCCTCGTGTCTCCGGACAGTACACGCCGGCCTCGATGCGGCGCGTTAGGCCTCTCAGTCCGAGCAGCGGGACCGTACCGATCACTCTCTTGGCGACCACTTCGTTAGGCAATGGTCGCAAGGACGCGCCCGAGCGAACGACGGACAGGTTGCCGGCGCCCGACGAGACGCTGCGCTTCGACAACGGCCTTGGCGGCATCACCGCCGATGGTGGCTATCTCGTGCGCGTCCGCGGGGACCGGGTGCCCCCTGCCCCGTGGGCGAACGTCGTCGCCAATGCGTGCGGTGGGTTTCTCGTCACCGAGCGGGGTGCCTCGTGCACCTGGGTGGAGAACAGCCAGTTCTTTCGTCTCACCCCTTGGCACAATGATCCGGTGAGCGATCCGGTCAGCGAGGTGCTGTATCTGCGCGACGAAGAGAGTGGTGACTGCTGGACGGCAACGCCGGCGCCGATGCGTCGCGACGCGCCCTATACCGTCGTGCACGGCGCGGGGAGCTCGTCCTTTGAGCACGAGGCCTTTGGTATCGCCACGCACCTAGTCCTTGGGCTCACCGAGGATGCGCCCGTTAAGTTATCGCTCTTGCGCCTAACGAATCACAGCAAGCGCGCACGTCGCATTGCCCTGACGTCATACGTCGAATGGGTCGTCGGGAGCCTGCGTGAGCATACGCAGCATCAGGTCCACACCTCCTTCGCGCCGGACACGGGCGCAATCTACGCGCGAAACTTCTTCGATCCGCAATTCGCGTCGTGGGTCGCGTTCTCTGCGATGAGTGAGCCGATCGCGAGCCACACCGCCGATCGGCGCGAATTCCTCGGGCGCAATGGGACAACCGCCGCCCCCGGCGGACTTCTGCGCCCGCTGTCGGGAACGACGGGCGTCGGTGTGGATCCGTGCGCCGCGCTCCGCTGCGTGCTGGAGCTTGCGCCTGGTGAGGTGCGCGACGTGGTCGTCGTCCTCGGCGCTGCCGCGGCCGAAGACGAGGCTCGCGCGGCCGTGCGCGAGTACCAGGACGTGCAGCGCGCGGATGCGGCGATCGAGCGCAATATCACGCGGTGGCGAGAGCGGCTTTCGGTGATTTCCGTAAAGACGCCGGAGCCCGCCTTTGACATCATGCTCAATCAGTGGAGCTTGTATCAGGCACTCGCTTGCCGGATGTGGGGCCGGACGGCGCTCTATCAGAGCAGCGGTGCATACGGCTTCCGCGATCAGCTCCAGGACTCGATGGCATTCGTGTACGCGGAGCGGGCCGTGGCGCGCGAGCATATCCTTCGCGCCACGGCGCGTCAATTCGTCGAGGGCGACGTGCAGCATTGGTGGCATCCCGAGAGCGGCCGCGGTATGCGCACGCGGTTCTCGGACGATCTGGCCTGGTTGCCCTATGTCGTCGATCACTATACGCGCGTCACCGGCGACGCGACGGTGCTCGACGAACGCGTGCCATACCTAACGATGCGCGCGCTCGAGCCACACGAGCATGAAGTCTACGAATTGCCGCGAGTGAGCGATGAGGGCGGTACCGTCTATGACCACTGCCTGCGCGCGCTGCGGAAGGCGTGCACCGCTGGGGAGCACGGCCTGCCGCTGATCGGCATCGGCGATTGGAACGATGGCATGAACCGCGTCGGCGTGGAGGGGCGCGGCGAGAGTGTGTGGCTCGCCTGGTTCCTCATCACGACCCTCCGTGCGTTTGCGATTCAGGCTGACGCGCGACAGGACGTGGCGGTCGGTGCTCAATTGCGCGCGCAGGCTGACACGTACGCCACCGCGGTGGAGGCACACGCCTGGGACGGTGCGTGGTACCGCCGCGCCTACTTCGACGACGGAACGCCGTTAGGCTCGAGCGCGAGCGATGAATGTCGCATCGATGCCATCGCCCAGAGCTGGAGCGTACTGTCCGGCGCTGGTGCGCCGGAAAGGCAAGCGCAGGCGATGCGATCGTTCGAGGAGTATCTCGTCAGAGAAGATGCACGGTTACTCATGCTCTTGACGCCGGCATTCGACAAGACGTCGCACGACCCAGGGTACATCAAGGGCTATCTCCCCGGCGTGCGGGAGAACGGCGCGCAATACACGCACGCCGCTCTCTGGTCGGTGCTTGCGACGGCGATTCGTGGGGACGGCGATCGCGCGTTCGAGCTATTTCAGATGCTCAACCCGCTCACCCACGCTTTGACACCGGAAGACGTGGCGGTTTACAAGGTCGAGCCGTTTGTCGTCGCGGCCGACGTCTACACTGCTCAAGGTCATCTCGGCCGCGGCGGCTGGACGTGGTATACTGGATCCGCGAGCTGGATGTATCGGGTCGGGCTCGAATCGATACTCGGCTTCCAAAAACACGGCGACGAGCTGGAGATCCGCCCGAGGGTGCCAAGTGGCTGGCCGGAGTACACGATCGCCTATCGCTATGGCAAGAGCACATACGAGATCGTCGTCGATGCGGGAAGCGGGATTCGGGATGCGGGACGCGGGATGGATGAAGTAGAGATGGTCATCGATGGGCGCACACTTGCCGGAAGTCGCCTGACGCTTGTCGATGACGGTAGGCGCCACACTGTTCGGGTGCGCAGGAGGCGGGATGAGCGATGAGGGACGCGCGATGCCGGACGGTGGCGTGTAGCATCCCGCATCCGGCACACTCTTGACATAGAAAGTCTATGCCATAACATAGACGACCTATGTCACCTCGTGCCCGCGTTGAGCGCGAGCCGATCCCCCCAGGGACGCTCGACATGCTTATCCTCCAGACGCTGTCCGGCCCCGATCGCGAGTTCCACGGCTTCGAGATCGCCGACGCCATCCAGCGTGGATCGCGCGAGGTGCTCCGGGTCGAGGAAGGCTCTCTCTACCCCGCCCTCCAGCGCATGCTGGTCAAAGGCTGGATCAGCGGTGAATGGAGCCGGACGCCGGAGAACCGACGCGCACGCTACTATCGCCTAACGCCTGCCGGGCGACGCCAGCTCGAACGCGAGATTACGTCGTACGAGCGTGTCGCGCGGGCGATCGCGCTCGTGATGCAACCCGCTCCAACATAAGGCACCGTCGCAATGACACTGCGCGAACTGTGGCTTCGGCTTTCCTATCCGCTGCGGCAACGCCGCCTCGAGCGCGAGCTACATGATGAAATGGCACTCCACATCGCGCTCCGTGCCGAAGACATCGAGCGCCAAGGCATATCGCCAGACGCCGCTATGATCGCGGCGCGCAAGCGATTCGGGAATCGGTCCCGCATCGCCGCCTCAGCCCGCGAGGCGTGGGGATGGCATTGGCTCGACGGGCTGGGCGACGACCTTCGCTATGTCGCGCGCCAGCTTGCACACACGCCGGCCTTCGTTCTCTTCGCCTGCCTAACGATCGCACTCGGCGTCGCCCTCAATGCTACGGCGTTCACCTTTTACGACGCGGTCGTGTTGAAG
This sequence comes from Gemmatimonadaceae bacterium, assembly GCA_035279645.1. GTDB lineage: Bacteria > Gemmatimonadota > Gemmatimonadetes > Gemmatimonadales > Gemmatimonadaceae > AG2. The sequence continues at coordinate 3,543 of DATEHJ010000325.1, read as the reverse complement.
CCGCTCGCGGTTACCGATCCGGGACATCTGATTCGCGTTTGGCAGGACACGCGCGCCTTCGGCGCCGAGGTCCTGCCGTTCGCAGCGTTTAACGTCCTGCGTCGCGACGCGCACGCGGTGCAATCGATCGTCACGACGACCGCTCCGCAGAACTTCGCGGGCGTTCTTCCCGGCCACGCCAGCGACGACGCACGGGTCGTGAGCGGGCGTTTCGCGTCGTCGGACTTTTTTCGCGCTCTGGGGGTCCGCGCCGCCCTCGGCCGCGCGTTCGACGCCGGCGACGATCACGCGATCGTGCTCGACCACGGTTTCTGGACACGCGCGTTCGACGCCGACCCGGGAGTCATCGGCCGTCGCCTGATGATCGATGGTGTAGATCTTACGATTGTGGGCGTCGCACCGGAAGAGTTCGCGGGAACCGGCCTGCCCGCAGCGGCGCCCGATTTTTGGGGACCGATCGCGGTCCTGCCGGCGCTTTTGCCTAACGCCGATTGGCGCAACGACGGGCGTGCGCACTGGCAGGTTCTGGGTCGGCTGGCGCCCGGCGCGACGCTGACCCAGGTTAACGCCGAGCTGGCGCTACTCGCGCGCTCGATCCGGGACAGTGCCGGCAAGGCAGTCTCACTCGTCGCGAAACGCGCGACGTTCTTTCAGACCGACGGTGGCGGAGAGTTCGAGGTATTTCAACAGGTCAGCGTCGCCTTCCTCGCCGCACTGGCGCTCATCCTGGGCATCGCCATTGTGAATTTGGTGAACTTGTTCGCGGCACGGAACGCCGCCCGCGAGCGTGAGGTCATAGTGCGGCTTGCCCTCGGCGCCAGTCGCGCGCGAGTCGCCCGGCAACTGGTGGCGGAGAGCGCGCTCGTCGCCATCCTCGGTGGAGCGCTGGGCCTCGTCGTCGCCCACAGCGCTGCGGTGTGGCTGAGAAACTGGATCGTGACGACGATGGCGAGGATCAGCGGTGGCATCGTCGGCGTTTTTCTCGACGTCGGTGTGGACTGGCGAGTGATCGTCTATACCACCCTGTTATTGCTCATCATCGGGGTCACTGTGGGACTCTGGCCCGCCGTGCGCGCCGCGCGCGGTGACGTGAACAGCGTCCTGCGGCAGGGGACGACGTCGACGGCAAGCGCATTAGCGTGGAGTAGACGCAACGTGCTGCTCGCCACGCAGGTCGCGGCATCACTCGTCCTTCTGAGCGCCGCCGGCATGCTGTTGAGCGGACTACGCCTCGCGCGTGAAATCGACCCTGGCTTCGACGCCGATCACATGCTGGTCGTGGACGTGCAGGACGTGGCAGCCGGAGCCGAGCGCGCCGTTAGGCGCGCGGAGATTGGTCGGCGGCTGTCGGCATTGCCCGAGGTGCGTGCAGTGGCGTGGACGCAGCGCGTGCCATTCGGTGGGACGCACCTGCGGCCGGTGGCGACTGCCGGCGCACCGATCACGATCTCGATCGACAACGTCACCGAGGCATACTTCGACGTCATGGGAATGTCGATATTGCGCGGCCGCGGATTTACGCGGCAGGACGTCGAGACGAACGCACCGGTCATGATCGTCAGTGCGTCGATGGCGCGGCTGAGGTGGCCGATGGGCGACGCGGTGGGCAAAAGTGTTCCCGCCAACGACGTCCTCTCGGGACCCGACACGACCAGGAGCTACACCGTGATCGGGATCGTACATGACATCCGAAGCAACTTTCTGTCGCGGGTGAATGGGCCGTCGACCTACTATCCGCTCGGTCTCGACGGTCCCTTCGGCGCCTTCATCGTCCGCACGCGTGGCGCGCCCGCGGCGGCGACGAACGACGTGCGGCTCGCGGTTGCCGGTGTTTCGCCTTTGCTCATGGGCCGGACGCACGTTCTGACCATGCAGGACGGGCCGATGTCGCTTCAGCGTCTCATGGCCCAAGCGCCGGCGATGATCGCGCTCGCCCTCTCCCTCGTGGGATTGACGCTCGCGGCGGTCGGGGTTTATGGGTTGATCGCGCAGATCGTGACGCGCCGCACGCGCGAGATTGGCATCCACATGGCGATCGGCGCTCGGCCGGCGCAGGTCATCGGACGTGTCGCGCGCAAGACGCTTCGCCCGGTGTTGTGGGGCGCTCTCGTCGGCGGCGCGCTCGCGTTAGGCTTGGCATTCTTCCTACGAGCGCTGATCGCGATGCCGGACGTGCCTGATCTCACCTTCGGCGGTGGCGCGTTCAACCCGCTCGTCTTTCTCGGGGTGCTCGTCGCGCTCGCGCTCGTGGTCGTCGCGGCCTGCATCGTGCCCGCGCGTCGCGCAGCGATGGTCGACCCGACGATTGCCTTGCGTGCGGAGTAGCCGACTGGGTTACAATGACCGACTCATTGCGGTGACCAGCGCCGACGGGCCAGGGTTTAGCAGTCATGAAGACTACACGCTGTCTCGCCGCGCTCGCGCTCGCGCTTGTCTCGTCCTGTAGCGACGGTCTGTCACTCGGGCCCAATGCCATCAATGGCCGGTGGGTTTCCGTCGACCAAGCGCCTGGGATGTCGCTTCACATAATCTTCCTGACACACAGCGACTCCGTTACCGGTTCGGGCGATTGGACCGGAGAGGCAATCCTCGGCGGCGACGTGACCGCAACAGGCCAGGTCAGTGGCCGACTCGTGGCGCTCGATCTCACCTTTGAGCATCGCAATAACGGCGTGCCGATCGGAACGTCATTCACCGAGCATTTCGCCGGGGCGTTCACGTCGAACAGCGACCTCGAGGGCACGACCACTCTGGACGGATCGCAAGGTCAGCTGCACCTCAGGCGTCTTACCGGTCCGTAGGTCAGTCTGCAAGGTCATGCCTGAGGAAGTACGAGGACAAACGTCGATCCCTGCGCCTGCCCTGATCGTAGCCTGACGTCACCTCCCATCGCGCGCGCGAGTTGGCGGCTGATCGAGAGACCAAGACCGGTGCCCTCGGCGGTGCGCGTGAGGTGCTGTTCCTCCTGCACGAATGGCTCGAAGATCTTTTCGGCCATGGCCGGCGGAACGCCGCGACCCGTATCCGTCACCTCGATCTCCACACCCTCCCCGCGCACACCGCAGCGCACGTCGATGCGCCCTCGATCGGTGAACTTGATCGCGTTCGAGACGAGGTTCAGCATGATCTGCTCTACCTTGTCTCGATCGGCGCGCACGATGGCATTCGGTCCGCACGGCTGAAAGCCGTATTCGATGCCCTTCTTGGCGATCAAGGGCGCCACGAACGTCTCCAGACTCTGCAAGACCGCGTCGATCGACACCGCGGTCACACGCAGCTGCAGGCGGCCAGATTCGAGTTTAGCAAAGTCCAATACATCATCGATGAGCCGGAGGAGCGTGCTCTGATTGACCTTGATCCGCTCGAGGTCCGTCTGCTGCTCGTTGGTCAGTGGACCTCGTAGTCCGAGCCCCAGCAAATCGACGTAGCCCGCGATCGCGTTCAGAGGTGTCCTCAGCTCGTGACTCATCATCGCGAGGAACTGGCCTTTCGCGCTGTTCGCCTCCTCCGCTTGCTGCTGCGCGATACGCGCCTTTTCGAGCG
>DATEHJ010000324.1:0-6868 GCA_035279645.1 Gemmatimonadaceae bacterium | reverse complement strand
TCGGGCGAGCGGAAGACCACCGGCTGAGGCACCACGAACTCTGCGCCCGGATACTCCTCGGGCATCGTTTGTGACGCGATGTCTGCTATAGCGCCGAAGCGATTGCCGGATTGCGAGATCACGGCCGGCCGCATCGGGCTCCTTGCGTCCGCGTGAAGGAACGCGACCGAGCGTCCGTCGCTCGTGAACACGGGCAGATCGGCGATCGTCTGACCGGTCGTAAGTGGCGTCGGTGTTCCGCCTGCCACCGCTACCTCGAAAATGTGTCGATGATCCAGGTCATCCTGATTCGACGAATAGACGATGCGATGTCGATCGGGACTGAGATTGGCGCTGAATACCTCGAAGTCGCCCGGAGTGAGCAGCGTCGGCGTGCCGCCTGACGCGGGGATGCTGTAGAGGTGCACCCAACCCGTTTCTTCCCACGGGAACACGATTCTATCGTCGGCTCCCCACGCGAACGCCGAGTTTCCTTCCAACGCGTAGAAGCGGCTCCCGGCGCCGGCGCTGGCGTGCCAGATGTCGTGTCCCTTTCCCGTCGCGGGATCGGCGATCCAGATCGACCATGGCTCGGCCGCTCGCGTCGATGAGAATGGACCAGGTGCCCCGGGCGGAATGCGGATGAACGCGATCCTTCCGCCGTCGGGCGACCAGATGGGATTGACGTCCCGGTCGACGCTCGGTGCGAGCCACGTTATCGATTTGCGTCCGAGGTCGTACACGCCGACGAGACTGTGATCGCCGCGGCTGCTCACGAACGCGATGCGCGTCCCGTCTGGTGACCATGCTAGCGATCCGTCCCTCCCGAGATCGCGAACAACAATCTGTGGCTTTGCACTGCCGTCCAACGGCGCAATTGCGATCGAGTTGCGTGCGACGAATGCGAAGACGTTGGCCTTGGGCGACGGCGTCGGCGAGCTGCCGTCGCCAATCGGGCGAGCTGTCGTGTCGCCAACCGTGATCGCCCAGATCTGCGCCGGTGTGCTTCCCAGTGGGAGGTCGCGTGGATTCGGCTCACCACCGCGCACGAACGTGAGTGTCTTGCCGTCGAAGCTCCACGCGGGCGCCTCGATTTCTACGCCGAGGTCGCCGGGGTAATTCGTCAGCTGTCTAGACGCGAACGATCCGTTCGCGGAAGGTTCTGCGATCCAGATGTTCCGGCTGCCCTCGGCGTCGAAGATCCACGCGACACGCGAGCCGGCGGGTGCGGCGGTCAGTCCGTTGGGGAACGGTGCACTGAGCGCGGCGTCGATGGTAAACGAGGGTCGCTGGGCTGCCGCGGTCCGGGCGGCAAAGGCGGCACTGGCGAGGAGCAGAAATCGCGGCAGAGATCTCATGATCGTATGAAGGGGGACGGTATGCTTTCCGGCGACATAATACGCCGCGTTCAGCTTCAGTGCTCGTTACGTTGTGCGGCCGCGATCGCGGCGCGGAGCGTCTCCACTACGTGGGCCGGGCTCGCGACTTCGATGACGAGTCGCTGATAGTGTTCGTGATCGAGCTCGATGACGACGGTGCGCTCGGGATCATGAACGTCGTAGAAGACGAACCCACCGCTTTGGTAGAAGGACCCGGCCGTGAGCAGTCCGGGAATCTGCGTGCCGGGGAGGCGCACGCCATGCCACCATCCCCGCGCCGGTTCCGGATCGGCGCGCACGGCCCGGATATGAGCTACCGGAATCTCGAGTTGGCTCTTGAGCGCCCAAAGTTTATCCCATCCCTCGACCTCGAAGCGCACGCGGCCGCCTTGTACAACGACATTGACCATCGCGGGGCCTCGACTCACCGGTAAGAAACCTGCGGGAATCCACGTCGGCGTTAGGCGCTCACCCGCCGCGGCGCGCGGCCTCGCTTGCAGCGATATCGATCTTTTTCATCTGCATCATCGCGTCGAACGCGCGCTTGGCCGCAGCGGGATCGGGATCCGCGATCGCTTTCGTCAGGGCTACCGGCGTAATCTGCCACGATAGTCCCCATTTGTCCTTGCACCAGCCGCATGCGCTCTCTTCGCCGCCGTTGCCGACGATTGCATTCCAGTAGCGATCGGTTTCGGCTTGGTCTGCCGTGGCGATTTGAAAGGAAAACGCCTCGTTATGCTTGAACATGGGTCCGCCATTCAGCCCGAGGCACGGAATGCCGATCACGGTAAACTCGACGGTCAACACGTCCCCCTTCTTCCCTGAGGGAAAGTCTCCCGGTGCGCGGTGCACCGCGCCGACGGACGAATCGGGAAAGGTCTTGGCGTAGAACCGCGCCGCGCTCTCGGCGTCGCGATCGTACCAGAGGCAAATCGTGTTCTTTGCTGGTTTTACCATGTCACTCCTCCGTCGAGATGTGCCCCCGGAGTCAGTACTCGCGCCTAACGACTATCGTGAAGCGCGCGGACCAGCCCGAGGCGCGCCGCATCCGTAAGCCACGGAGCGCCCGCCTGCGATCTTTCCTCGTCGGACAAGAAGGCAGCAACTTCGTCATCACGCGCACCAGCGTCGAACATTCCCACGACTGTGGCCGCGAGCTCCTTCACATCCCGCGGCGCCTGCACCCAGTGGGATACGAGCAATGCCTCAACAGCGGAGCGCCAACGGGCATATCGATTGGCCGTCGGCGGGCTATCCGGCGATGGCTGGTGCAGTTCAAGCTTTTCTTTGCGGGGCATTCGAGGTCGTCTAACGCTTGAGTTCAACTGCGAGCGGTTGGCTCAACATGCGATAAGTTGCGCACCGTCGATAGTGCTGTCCAGGCGAACGATCAATGCTTGCGCTCGTCAGCTGCAACGCAACGTTAGGCAGCAATACTCGCCGATCACCGCTAGCTGAACTGGCGTGTGAATTCCTCGAAGCGCGCCCGGAGCTCCGCGAGCTCGCGACGCACGTTATCGAGCGATGCCTCGAGTTCGGCGATTCGATCCCGCCGTGGCTCGGCCGCGGCGACGTCGACCTGCGCTTCGGCCGGCGCCTCACTCGGTGGACCGGAGAGGAGGTGTGCGTACCGTGTTTCCTTTTGCCCAGGCCGTCGCGCCATCTCCACCGCGAGCTCGCCGGCGATCAATCCGTTCACGGCCGCCTCGACGTCCGCCAGATTCGTGAACTCGGCGAGTCGGTTCGTGCGCGTCTTGATTTCACCCAACGTCTGCGCCCCGCGCAGCATCAGGACACACAGCACTGCGAGCGCGGGCTGGTCGAGATCGAGCTTCTCCGTCACCAGGTGTTGGAACTTCATGACTCGTGCATCGCTCGGCTGGATCGCGCGGACGAGTGACTGCTGGCGGAGGCTGTTCACGGCCCACTTTACCTGATCCTCGCCGAGCGACATCACCGGTTCGCGGTTCGACAGCTGATTGCAGGCGTTGGTGAGCGCGTTGAGCGACAGCGGATAGTTGTCGGGGGTCGTCGCCTCCTTCTCGATCAGGCATCCGAGGATGCGCACTTCGACGTCCGAGATCTGCATCGTTTGTCGTTAGGCTTTGTACGGATCGCGATAGAGGGCTGGGTCACGCTCAGCGCGCGTGGAGCGAAGCGTACCCCAGGTCGAGAGGACCGGTCGGGAATCGCCGGCGCAACGAGGTGTGACAGGGACAAAGGGCCCCGCGGGCGACAAGCTGTGTCCGTATCGTCAGAGCCCTGGCATCGGCTCGAGCGGCCTCGTCCCATTTCCTTGCCGGTAGCGTGCAGAGTACATAAGCTCGGAGGCTGTTATCGGGCCCTCAAACCATTCTTGCCATGCGTCCATCTCGCATCGTCGCCTCCCTTCTATTTGCAGCGCCGCTGGCGGCGCAGCAACCATCGCTCGGCTACTATCGCTTTCCGGCCATCTCCGGAACGACCATCGTCTTCACCGCCGAGGGCGACCTCTGGCGCGTCCCGATCAGCGGCGGCGTTGCGCAGCGCCTGACCTCCGCCCAGGGCGAGGAATCGCACGCCGCGATCTCACCGGACGGGCAGACAATCGCCTTCTCGGCGTCCTACGAGGGGCCGACGGAGGTGTACACGATGCCGCTGGCCGGCGGTGCGCCGATGCGATGCACCTTCGAGGGGGCTGCCGCGACGGTCGTCGGCTGGACGCCTGACGGCAAGGTCATCTACTCGACGCGTCACTTCTCGACGCTCCCCAACACCGAGCTCGCGACCGTCGACCCGCGCAGTAATGCCACCGCGCTCCTCCAACTCGCCCAGGCGAGCGACGGCAGCTTCGACAACTCAACCCTGTTCTTCACCCGGTTTTCTTGGCAGGGAAGCAACACGAAGCGCTACCGCGGCGGCACGGCGCAGAACATCTGGCGCTTCGCGTCCAACGCCGAGCACGCACAGCCCCTCACCGCCGACTACGAGGGCACCAGCCGCTCGCCGATGGTCTGGAAGGGGCGCGTCTACTTCGCCTCGGACCGCGACGGGACCATGAACCTCTGGTCGATGGACGAGAACGGAAAGGACCTCAAGCAGCTCACGCGCCACGCGAGCTTCGACGTGCAGTCGCCGTCGTTAGGCGATGGCAAGATCGCTTATCAGCTCGGCGCGGACCTTCGCGTCTACGACATCGCATCCAATGCCGACACGCAGGTCCCGGTCACCCTCGTTTCCGACTTCGAGCAGACCCGCGAGAAGTGGATCAAGAATCCGGTCGACTGGATCACCGACGTGCACCTATCGCCTAACGGCGATCGCGTCGTTATCACTGCGCGCGGCCAGCTCTTCGTCGCGCCCGTGCAGCAGGGGCGCTTCGTCGAGGCGTTCCGCGACAAGAAGGTCCGCGTGCGCGACGCGCGCTTCATGCCCGACGGCAAGGGGCTCCTCGCCCTCACCGACCAGAGCGGGGAAGTGGAGTTCTGGCGAGTGCCGGCGAACGGCATCGGCACGGCGGCGCAGCTCACCAACGACGCGAAGGTACTGCGCTGGGACGGCATCCCCTCGGCCGACGGACGCTACATCGCCCACACCGACAAAGACCAGCAGCTCTGGCTCTTCGATTCGCAGACCAAGAAGAACACGCGCCTCGCCGTGAACAAGGACGGCGGCTTCGGCGACGTGCGCTGGTCGCCGGACGGCAAGTGGCTCGCCTACGCCGCGCCCGCCACGAACTCCTTCGATCAGGTTTTTCTCTACTCGGTGGAGACCGGGAAGGCGACGGCGGTGACCTCCGATCGCTACGACAGCGAGAGTCCAACGTGGAGCCCCGACGGCAAGTGGCTCTACTTCCTCTCCGATCGCAATCTGCAGTCTCTCGTCGGCAGCCCATGGGGCGCGCGCGCCCCGGAGCCATTCTTCGATAAGCAAACGCTCATCTACGCGCTCGCGCTCAACCCAAACGAGCGCTCGCCCTTCCAGGCTGACGACGAGCTCGGCGCGGGCAAACCGGTGGCGGTCAAGACCGACAGCACCTCCAAAGCGCCGGCGCCTGACAGCATCAAGCCCCCGGCAGCGCGGCAGGGCGTGCCGCCATCGCCGCGCCTGACGGTCGTCCTCGACGGAATCGAGCGGCGCATCATCGAAGTACCGGTCTCCCCGGGGAACTACTACGGTCTCGTGAGCGACGGCAAGCGACTCTACTACCTCTCGCGCGACGCCGGCTTCACCGCGCGTCCGCAGCTCATGAGCTTCCCGATCGAGAACAAGGATCCGAAGCCCGAGACGTTCATGGCTGACGTCCGCGGCTACGAGCTCTCGCTCGACGGCAAGAAGATTCTCGTGCGGCGCGGCAGCGACATGTACGTCGTCGACGCCGGCGTCAAGGCGCCGACGGATCTCTCCAAGGCCCAGGTCAACCTGCAGAACTGGGTGCTCCACTTCGACCCACGCGACGAATGGCGGCAGGAGTTCGCCGACGCGTGGCGGCTCGAGCGCGACTACTTCTACGATCGCGGCATGAACGGCATCGACTGGCCGGCGATGAGAGAGCACTATCGCCCGCTCGTCGACCGCGTCACCGACCGCGCCGAGTTGAGCGACATCCTCGCGCAGATGGTGGGCGAGCTCTCCGCGCTCCACATCTTCGTCTACGGCGGTGACATGCGTCGCGGGACGGACGCCGTCGCTCCGGCCTCACTCGGCGCGCGCCTAACGCGTGACGACGCCGGCGGCGGCTATCGCGTCGACCACATCTACGCCAGCGACCCGGACTCGCCGCAGGACCTCGCGCCGCTTGCCCGCTTCGGCGTGAACGTTGGCGAGGGGGACGTGATCGAGGCGGTGAATGGCATCCCGACACTGAGCGTCGCCGACATCGGATCGTTGCTCCGAGACCAGGCGGACCGGCAGGTGCTGCTCCGCGTGAAGCCCAAGGCCGGCGGCGATCGTGAAGTCGTCGTGACGCCGATCTCCCAGGGGCGCGAGAACAACCTCCGCTACTCCGAGTGGGAGTACACGCGGCGCGTCGCCGTCGAGAAGAAAAGTGAAGATCATATCGGATACGTGCACCTACGCGCGATGGGCGGCAACGACATCGCTCAGTGGGCGCGCGATTTCTATCCGGCGTTCAATCGTGAAGGACTCATCGTCGACGTTAGGCACAACAACGGCGGCAACATCGACAGCTGGCTGCTCGAGCGCCTCATGCGCAAGGCGTGGTTCTATTGGCAGGCGCGCACGGGCAATCCGACGTGGAACATGCAGTACGCATTCCGTGGACACGTCGTCGTGCTCACCGACGAGAATACCGCCTCCGACGGAGAGGCGTTCTCCGAAGGATTTCGCCGACTCGATCTTGGAAAGGTGATTGGTACGCGGACCTGGGGTGGCGAGATCTGGCTCTCGTCGAGCAACAACCTCGTCGACCGCGGCATCGCGACGGCGGCGGAGATGGGCGTGTACGGTCCCGAGCGTCAGTGGTTGATCGAGGGGCACGGCGTCGATCCCGACATCGTCGTCGACAACGA
>DATEHJ010000323.1:0-10664 GCA_035279645.1 Gemmatimonadaceae bacterium | reverse complement strand
AGCGTTCGCTGGCGGAAATCGTCCGGGCGCGAAGCGAAGGGAGTAGCGATTCCCTGATCCGTCGAGCCGTCGGCCGGTGGAGTCGATGAGATACGTGGGGAAGAATCCTTCTTCCTGCGAGCTACCGTAAATGCCGTCTACCGCGCCGAGCATGCGGTAGAGGTAGATGTTCTTCAGGTGCGCGCGTGTCCCGAACACATCGGCACTGGTGAGGTCGCCGGTCGCGCTTTGTTTCTCGAGAACTCGATATGCGCGCCATGCGTCCGACATGCCGTCCTGAATCGCCTTCCGCACGTCGGGAGTGAGCGAGAAGGGGTCGAAGGTGGCCCGCGGTCCGACGCCGATCTCGGCGAACCGCGCCATGAGATCGATCTCGGAGCGGTGGGTCGGACACAGGCTCAGAACGAAGTTCAGAATGTTAAAGAAATCTAATGACGCGCGCTCCTTGCGTGCCGGCAGTGGCGTGACGAAGTCGATCGCGGCCGGGGCGGGCGGTGCCGGCCTGCCCAGATATCGTGACAGCGTCTGCACCATGTACCCCGCCTGGATCCGCTTGACGTTGTCGATATCGCCGGGTCGAAAGAGCTGCGTTCGGTAAAGTACGAACGCGATCTCCGTCTCACACTGTACCACTGCCTTCACGCCCAGCGGCGTCTCCCCCCTCCAACGCGGGCCGGCCAGGAGAAAATCACCGCCCTGGTTGTCGGTGGCGCGACTTCCCACGTACGCGAAGTTGAAAGTGTACGCATCGACGAATTGGGCCGCGAAGTAACGTCCCGACTCGATCGTCGGGAAGCTCAGCACGAGCGGCTCGGCGCGCAGATCCGCTCCGAGGTACGAATACGGCGTGTCGGGGTTGGGGCTCTGTACCGCCGTGTCGTCAGGCGTGAATACGCGAGCCGAGTGGTGGACCTCGTTCCAGCGCCCCTTGTACTCGGGGTGGTCCCGATCGACGAAGTAGGAGTACTGAAGGCGGTAGCTATCGACCAACGGAAAGCCGTAGACGTACGCGTCCTTTGCGATGGCTCTCGCATCGGCTGACGTGAACCTGAGATGGAGCTGGGTTGCTGCCACGAGTCTCTATCGCGGCGCGGGCGGCGCCAGCATTGGGCTCTCCGCGGCGAGCTGAGGCGGTGATGACGGCGGCGATACAACACGCCGCTGCCAGCGCCAGAACGTGTACGGGAGCGTGACCAATGCACCGATGAGAAAACTCGCAACTACGGCGGCGAGCACGAGATCACCCTCGAAGTTGTAGCGCGCGATCAACAGCGCGAGTCCGGGGTGCCGTACACCGGCGAGCACGGCGAGCACCGAGCGATCCGGCGCTTCGTGGCCACCGGCGAAATGCCCGATCAGCACCGTGCACGCCGACAGGACTGCCATCGCGAGCAGGAAGCCGCCGCCGAGTTGGCGAAACGCGGGCAACGCGCCGACGGCTAGCGCGACCAGGACACCGAGCAGCAAACCGTCGGCGATGACGATCACGGGGCCGCTCGCTCTCACCATCAACGTCGGCGCGAGCCGGCGCAGCATGATGCCTAAGGACAAGGGAAGGAGGAAAAGCACGCTCACCAAACGCGTCACCGCGACCGGCGCAATGGTAGCATCCGCAATGAGGAACTGACCGATGACGGAGAGCCACAGCGGCACGCTGACGATCGCGAGCAGCGCGCCGAGCACGGAGCAGGCAAGCATTAATTCCGAGCGGCTCCCGATGTCGACCTCCTTTCGCGGCAGCAGGGATGCGGCCGGCGAGACCGCCAGCAAAGCTGCGCCGATCACCACCGACGACGGCATCCGCAGCGCGGACAACGTGCTCAGCGTGACAAGCGGAATCAGGACGTTCATTGCAACAAGCGCTCGGAGCAGCAGGCGCGGGCGGCAGGCAATGAAGAGCATGTCGCGAGACCGGCCGCTCAACCCGACACCGAACACCAGCGCTACGATGCTCGCTTCGAGCAGGCCCGGGCCGGAGTGCGTCAGGGCGTCGCTCATTCATGACTCCAGCGGCTGCCCGACGGTCGCGAACATCGACGGGACGCTCGACTGCTCGGCGGTCAAGGTCGTAGTGCCGGTCGTCAGTGCGTGAAGCTCGGTAGGCTTCGGCAGCGCCGAGACATCGGCGCGCGGGAGGTGGATGCAGAAGGTCGAGCCCTCGTTGATCACACTGTCGACATGCACCGTTCCATCATGTGCCTCGACGATCGCTTTGACGATGAACAGACCCAGCCCCAACCCGCGTGCGTCGTTGCGCGACGCCTGCCAGAACCGATCGAAGAGATGCGGAACCTGATCGGGCGGAATTCCAGGGCCGGTGTCCCGCACGAACGCGTAGACGCCGTCGGAATGCACCTCGATGCTGACACGAATCTGTCCGCCGTCTGGAGTGAACTTCACGGCGTTGCCGACGAGATTGGCGAGCGCCTGCGCGAGCCGATCGCGGTCGCCGTAGATGAGCGGACGCTGTTGGGGCGCCTCGCGGATGAATTTGAGATGGCGTGTCTTGGCCGAAATCTCGAACATGCCGACGACATCATCGACGATGTCAGCGAGGTTGAGATGCGTGCGCTCCACCGGCAGAGGACCGGACTCGAGACGCGTTACGTCGAGCAGATCGCGGATCAGTCGGTTCATCGAGTCCGCGGCATGCTTGAGCGTGGCGAGCTGGGTACGTTCCGTCTCGTGTCCGGGCTCGCCGATCAGTTCGAGGAGGAGATCGGCGCTGCCAAGGATGGCCATGAGCGGATTCCGCAGGTCGTGCGAGACGATCGAAACAACGGCGTCGCGCGTCCGCACGGCGGATTCCGCCATCGCGCGTGCACGCCGTTCGTTGTCGAGCGCCTCGGCGCGGTGCAGCGCGACGGCCGCGAGGTCGCCGAGTGCGCGCCCGAAGCGCAATGAGGATTCCCTAAACTGCCGCCGTCCGCCCGCCGACGCAACGCCTAACGTGCCGATGACGTCCCCGTTGTGCCGCAACGGCACGACGAGCAGCGAACCGGAAGTGCACTCCTGAAGATGCCCGTTGCCTTCATGTGACGGGCGCCGCACCTCCGTGGTGTAGATCCGTGGATGATCACCGCTCTTACCATCGTGCAACCACGCCGGAATGCGTGCGCGCGTCCCCGCGATCGGCGCGCAGCTGCCGTGGCCTGCGATCGTCACGAGGTCGCCGTCCAGCGCCCGCGCCAAGTACGCGCCGCCGATTCGACTCGAGTTGAGCGCGGCAGCGACCGTGAGGTCCGCCACCTCGTTCACCGTGAACGCGCCGCTGAGTGATCCCGCCAGGCGCCGGAGCGATGCCTCTTCCTCCGCGCGACGCTTGAGCACGAGCCGGAGATGCCGGTCGCGCAGCGTGAGAATGAGCACCGCCGCAGAGGCGACGACGCCCACGATCACGAAGGCGATCGCGAGCGCCAACTCGAGGCCCTCATCGCGTTCGATTTGAGCACGTCGCGATTGCATCGCCTGCGCAACTGCCGAATCGACACGCACCGTTGCGAGCAACAGGGCTTCGTAGTTCACGCCGTGTTGGACTGCCTGTCGAAGGATGTCTACCGAGGAGACATGTTCGTTCGACGCGGCGAATTGCCGCCAGCGACGGATACTCTCGCGAACGCCGGCCACCGATGCGCGCGCATCCGGGCCCATGACACGCAACGTTGCGTCGAGCCGACCGAGCAGCGAATCGTCGCTCGATGCGGCTCGCTGAAACTCCACGAGCGAGCTTGTTTCGCGGCCGACGGCGAAGCGCATCCCCATTGACAGCTCACGCGCGAGGCCAACGCGCAACTCCCCGAGCAACAGTCGTCCAGGCTCGCCGACGCTGCGGATATCGTCGCGCACATCGCGCGTGCGTTGCTGTAAAACGAGCGGGGCGATCGCGAGTCCGGTGAGCGAGAGGACAACGAGGAGCAGTGGTAGCCAAGACAGATGGCGTGCTCCCGTGCCGATCGCGCCGTTTGGTTCGCGGCGGTCCCGGAATCTTCGGTCAGTCGAGTGCGCCACGTGTTGGTTCGCCATGGCTTCCCCTCCGGTGCTGCCTGGCCGGAGGTTGTCATTCTCGGTGATGTCGCGCACAGTGGACCAAAGACCGCACCCGCCGATACTCGGGACGTCACCGCGTATGCAGCTAAAGGCCAATGGCCGCTACGAGCGCCAAGTGAAGCTTTGTGCGTTATGCCGACACTACCCGCTCGAATATTCCCCGCCGCATTGTCAGTCGAGGCGCAGCCGATCACTCGCCTTCGCGCGCTCATGCGAAACGTGCTCTCGTGTGAACCTTGGGAATGCTCGCCGCTTGCGGGAGAGTTGCAGCGCACGGTCCGCGCGACCGCGGCGGACTTGCGCGATCGTGGCAGCAAGCCGGAGCAGATGGTGATCGCTCTGAAGCGCGCCACGGCGCGCGGCGCGCTACGGGCGACTACGAGGCCGGAAGACGATCTCCACTATCGGATGATCCTGTGGAGCGTGCGCGAATACTTTCGCTATGACTCGTGACCGTGTCCGGCGTGGCGTTCGCCGCGTTCGCATGACCCAGCGCTGCGGCCATGATGTCGAGGACTCGCGGCCGATGCAGAACACGATGATCCGCCGTCACGATGCTTGACGGCGCGTCCGTCCCGAGCAGATAGTCCACTACCCGTACCAACTCGGCAACGGAGTGAGCGCCCAGCTTGGCCATCGCGCGAGCGCGGTGCACCTTCACCGTTTTTTCCGTCGTGCCGATGATGGCCGCGATCTGCTTGTTGAGGCGTCCCGATGTCACCAACGCGCAGACCTCGGCCTCACGAGCCGTCACCGTCTCGAGCGCTCGCCAGAGCTCCGCCAGTTGTCGGCGGCCAGCGCGCTGTTCGGCGTCGCGCTGTGTCGCGCTGTTCACCGCGCTGAGCAGCACGTGATCGTCGAGTGGCTTCTCGAGAAGATCGAAGGCGCCAAGCTTCATCGCTTTGACGGCGGCGTCCAGATCGGCGCTGCCAGTGATGAAGACCGCCGGCGTCTCGAGGCCGGCGGCGCGCGACTCGCGGAGCATCGTTAGGCCGTCGAGGTCCGGGATCTTGATGTCGATCACCAGACAGGCCGGCTCCATCGTATCCTGCTCGGCGAGATAGCTCGCCGCCGACGTGAACGTTCGGACGCGGTACCCGCCTTCGGTGAGCACCCGCTGCACGGCCCGGCAAATACGCTCGTCGTCGTCAACGACGACGACCAACGACTCAGTCTCCATGATCACCCGCCTGAATCAGATCGGTGAGCGGAGTCGCGGTGGGGAGCGAGACGACGAGAACCGCTTTCGCATCTCGAATCGCGAGATGCACAACACCTTTGAGATGACGCACGAGCGTCGTGGTCAGCATGAACAACGACTGAAAGGTATATGCCACGGGCAAGGAAAGTGGCAGGCCACTGATCGCCAATTCGGCTTGCTCATTCACGACGCGCGTCTCGAGAACGAGCGATCGGTCCGTCACGCCATCGCACTCGTCCAGCATCAGCGCGCGACGGAGGGTGCTCAACAACACGAGCCTGAGACGTGCCGCGCCGGCGGCGACCATTGGCGACGGCGCTGCGAGTCGTTCGTCGACGCGTGAACGCCAGCGCGGCTCAACGCTCTGAAGTGTCATCAGAATGTCGCGCGCAAGGTCGTTGAGCGGAAACAGACGATTGCGGCTCGAGAGTGCCAACGTGCGGCGCTTTGCGTATCCGAGCAACTCAACCATGTCGCGTTCCGTGTCGAGGCAGTCCGAGAGCGCCTCGAGAGCGGCCGCCACGCGCGGATTCGGTTGCCGCAACAGTCGCACGGCGCTCTGAATATTCATGTGGAGCGAGGTGAGCGGCTGTCGCAGATCATGCGACAGCTCGGCGATCACGCGTTGCAACGCCTCTTTCGACTGAGCGATCTGGTCGAGCGACGAGACGTCAGAGGGCTGATGTGGCGTTGCGTCGAGAGCAGCAGCGTTGCGAAGCGGCGTCGCCAGAATGGGCGTCGAGGCGTCGGATGAACTGGCGGGACCACGAAGCATTGACGAGGTGGTGCGAAGCCGCATTCGATCCTCATGTCTTGCGTCCTGCAGGTCTACCGCTCGCTTCGGCGCAACACGGTTAGGCGTTACCAAAGGATCCGCTCCCACAGCGCCGTTGCGATTGGACCAAGGACCCATCATTGGGAGCACCGGGTGATTTCACCTCGTTGCGCCGCTGAGATCGTCGACGCACTGCTGTGCTCTTGGGCCAATTGAGCAATGGCGCTTCGCCGAGAGATGCTTCCGGTCCGATCGTCGTTGATGGTTCAGCGCGATCGAGGAGGCCTGAATGAATCGATTCGTTCTTGCGCGTGGTGGTGGTCAAAAAATTCCGCTCACCATCGTCGGCGGTCCCGAACGGGCAGGGAAAACAACTCTACTACGCAGACTGCTCACTCACAACGACGGACGTCGTGTCGCCGTCGTGCTCGATCACCCGAGTGCTCTGGCATTGAGTCATGATCTCATCGCTCGTTCCGACGGCAGTTCGGTCGTGCTGCACAATGGCTCAGCGTGCTTGTCACTCGACGGCGAGATCGGAACGGCGTTGTCCACGATTCACACTCGTCAAGGCGTCGGACCTCCCGACCACGTCGTCGTTGAGGCATCTGCCACTGCAAGTCCACTCCGCACCTCCGGCTACGCCTATCTGCCGGGCTTCCGTCCCGGAGGGACGGTCGTCGTTGTGAGTGCGCCCGAGGTGCTGCGAGTCAAAGACGACGAGGTCGAGTTCGACTCCACCTTCGAAGCGCAGCTCCAGCACGCGGAGCTCCTCGTGCTCAACCAGGTGGACCGCGTGAATTCGTCTGGGCTCCAGGCCGCACGACGCTGGCTGCTGCAGCGCACGACGCGCGCGCGGCTCGTCGAGAGCGAGCGATGCGCCTTGCCCGCGGCGATGATTCTCGGCACCAGCCTCGATCATGCTCCAGTGCACGCGATTCACGGGGAATGGACTCCCACGTACGCCGTCGATACCGGCAGGCGGAACCGAATCGCGCAGCCCCGCAATGTGGACGACTATCGGGCCTGGCTTCTGACGACGCGGAGTAGTGTGGATACCGGTGCATTCAAGGGATGGGTAAGTGCCCTGCCGGACAGCATCCTGCGAGGCGACGGCGTCCTGCGAATCCGAGGTGAGCCGAGCCACCGTTTTCAGTTTCATCGGTGCGGTTTACGTTGGTCGTTGACGCGAGATGAGCCCTGGGGCGATGCGGGCGAGGAGCCGCTCAGCTGGATCTCCCTCGTCGGCTTTGCTTCGGGGTCAATGCCCTCATCGAGCGAAGACCAGGGCTCCGAGCTGCTGGCGACGGCCGGTGCTACGGAGCCGCGTCACTTCCGGCCGCCGCTGCGCCGATCCCAGAGGTCCCGCCCAATCGGAGATGTCTCGTGACCGTGCCCGCCCGCGACCATCGGCGCGTCGGTGATGACATCGACGAGGCTCGTCAGAATCCGTCGATTCGTCACTACCAAGCTGCCGAGTACCTGTCTAACGAGCGCACACATTTGGCGTACATTCTGACGGCGCTTTCGCTGATAAGTCTCGGCATCACGGTCAATCGCTTCAGTATCTATCTGGCTGAGCACGGCGGGCTGGACGTGTCCGAACGCCCGCTCCGTATTCTCCGCGATACGAAGCAGATCGGCTTTGGGATGGTGATTTACGGGTTCGCGGTGATGGCGTTTGCGATGCATCGATACGTCAAGGTGGATCGGGCGATCGAACGCCTCGACTACAAGCCGACGCGAGCCCTGGTGAAAGCCTTCACTCTGAGCGCATTGTTCATAGGCGCTCTGAGCCTCATCTGGATGTTGCTCAGATGAGTCGGCACGTTAAAGTTTGTTCATCTTCGGCGTCGACCCCGGAAAAATACGGGTTGAGGAGACCGGGAAACGGAGATACACTCGTCCAAGACGATGCGGTCTTTTCGCATCATCTGTTACGACCGGAGCTGGTCCCCGGCACGACCGGCAGCCCCCGCATGCGACTCGAGTCCCACGTGCAAACGCGTACAAGGTTGCACTTGACAGCGTTTCCGCGGATCATGCGGACACCGGATGCCGCGCGTGACGCGGCAGCCGCGAACGCGCCGGTACGCGTGTCGCCGGTATCAATGGTCTGGCGCGTGGTGTTCGTCGCGTTCGCGTACTACGCCGGCGGAAGGATCGGCTTCCTCTTTCAGAGTCCCTCGGTGCCGCAGTCGGTGTTCTGGCTGCCAAATGCGATCTTACTGGTTGCGCTTCTCGTTACACCGCCTCGACGTTGGCTGTTGATCCTGGCCGGCGCATTTCCCGCCCAAATGCTCGTCGCGTGGCAGCAACACGCGCCCCTCGCGACGCTGTCGATGCTCTTCGTCACGAACTGCGCGGACGCCGCGCTGGCCGCCCTCGTCTGGCGGGTAGCGTCGCCCAACGACTGGCGCATCGAAGGGCTGCGCTCGATGTTGGTTCTGCTCCTCGTCGCCGCCGTCCCCACGCTCCTCCTGTCGTTCGCGGACGCCGGGATCACCGTGGCGACGCACTGGAGCCAAAACTTCTGGCTCGTGTACGAGACACGCGCGCGCGCGAATGTTCTGACGAATGTCATTTTCGTTCCCACTGCGCTGGCGCTGATTGGCGCCAAGCGCGAGGCGCTCACGCCGTATCTGCGCTCCCGTTGGGTCGAGGGAGCGCTTTTGTTCGCGGGCCTCCTCGCGACGAGTGCGTTCGCGTTGTCTCGACCCACCGAGTCCATCAGCAGCGCCGCGGTCGTGTATTTGCCGCTCGTGTTCCTGCTCTGGTCCGCGGTCCGCTTCGGCATCGGCACCACGGCCGGCGCGCTCCTCGCGCTGGGTTACCTCTCGACGTGGTTGGCGATGCGAGGGATCGGTAACGTCGCGACGGCGCACGTTCCGGCCGCGATCGTACCCGCGCTGCAGTTCCAGCTGCTCGCGATCGCGGTCCCAATGCTTTGTCTCAGCGCCGTCGTGCGAGATCGTGAGCGGGCGTCGATCGCGCTCACGGCGAGTCAGCGTGCGCTGCACCAAAGCCTCGGGCAGATTCGGAATCTCGCTGGACGTCTGCTCACCGCGACCGAGGTCGAACGGGCGCGCATCGCGCGCGACCTGCACGACGACGTGAGCCAGCAGCTCGCCGCGCTCGGCATCAGCCTGAGCGCGCTCAAGCGCCATCTACCTAACGATCCCGCGATGCGCGAGGAGGTGGCCGCCCTGCAGAGTCAGGCGATGCGGGCCGCCGATGACCTGCGCGCGCTCTCTCACGAGCTGCATCCGGCGGCGCTACGCCACGCCGGCCTGGTGCCGGCGATGGCCGAGCTGTGCTCCCAGTATGGTCGGGGAGATTCGATGCGCGCGGTGCTCTCGGCAAAGCCACGCGACATCAGCGTCTCGGATGACGTGGCTTTGTGCGTGTATCGAGTGACTCAGGAAGCGCTCCGCAACGCGGCGCGACACTCCGGCGCCCACGGGGCCCTCGTGACGCTGCACACGAGCGAGAACGCGCTCGACCTACAGATTGCCGACGATGGAATGGGATTCGACGAGAACGCCGCGCGTCGTCGCGGTGGACTTGGCTTAACGAGTATTGACGAGCGCGTCCGCCTGGTGGGCGGGACGGTGCGCGTCGATTCATCGCCGGGTCATGGCACCCGCATATCCATCCGCGTTCCGAATGGAGACTCACATGGATCGGCCCACGCTGTTGCTCGCGGATGATCACGTCATCGTTGCTGATGGCCTCCGCAGTCTGCTGAAAGACGAATTCGAACTGGTCGGCAGCGTCTCCGACGGCGTCGCGCTCGTTGACGCCGCCAAGCGGCTGAATCCCGACGTCGTGGTTACCGATCTCGCGATGCCCGGTTTGAGCGCACTCGACGTGCTGCGCGAGTTCGCGGCGCTCGGCATCTCGTCGCGTGTGATCGTGCTCACAATGCACGCCGATGCACATCTCGCCACGGAAGCTTTTCGACTTGGCGCGTGGGGATACGTGTTGAAAAACTCCGCGGGCGAGGAATTAATCACGGCGATTCGCAAAGTGATGGGTGGACGAGCGTATTTGACTCCGCTCATCACGAAGGACGTGATGGCCGCGATCAACACGGCGGCGTCCGCGAACCACGTCGCGCGGCCGACACTGCGACAACGGCAGGTTCTGCGACTCATCGCGGAGGGAAAGCGCATGAAGGAGATCGCGGCGATTCTCCGTTTGTCCCCACGCACCGTCGAGAGCCACAAATACGAAATGATGCAAACGCTCGGAGTGCGGAGTACGGCTGAGCTGATCCAGTATGCCCTGCGCAACCCCGATCACGGTCAGTGACGTTAGGCACGCGGAGTATTGCGGAGGTCCACCACGTAACATTCCGATACAGCGGCAAACACATTCACGGATAGCGGGTACTTCACTATCGTCGTAGCGTTGCGCGCAACACCACGAAGTGGCAGACAGGAGTGAATTCGCCGTGCGTCGAAGCCGTATCCTAGTCGTTGACGACTACGTCCCCGTTGCTCATGCGATCGCGCAGCTGCTGCGTCTGTCGGGCCATGCCGTAATGACGGCATTCGCCGCCGACGAAGTCATGAACACCGCGCGCGCGTTTCAACCCGAGGTCGTGTTGCTGGATATCGGGCTACGCGGAGAGCACGA
>DATEHJ010000322.1:0-4161 GCA_035279645.1 Gemmatimonadaceae bacterium | reverse complement strand
CTCAACGCCCATCGCCATACGCTCAACGCCCAACGCAATCGCCTAACGCCATGCGCCTCCCCGTCCCTCTCTTCGCGGCAATCGTGTCGGTCGCGCTCTGCGCTCGCGGCGTGTTAGCGCAGATACCGGCGAATCGTTTCTGGTTTAGCGTCGGCGGCGGCTTCGGTCACTCCGGTCCCGCCAACTCCACGGGCCTCGATCAGTTCTCCGGCCCGAGCGGCGACGTCGCACTCGGCGCGGCGATGACATCGCGCGGTCTCATTGGGCTCGAAGTCGCGGGCTGGCGCAAGGACACGCCGCTTGGAACGTCTCGCTCCGCCTTCCTTTCGCTCACGCTCCTCGGGTATCCCTTTGGATCGGTACTGGACAATTTGTACCTCCAGGGTGGTTTAGGAGTTGGTAATGCCTCGTTCCCGACACAGGCAACGACGACTACGCCAACACGACTGAACGTGACGCATCCGTCGCTGCAGGTGGGTGTCGGCTACGATTTCCCGATCGCGTGCCCGCTCTGGATCACTCCATTCTTCCAGAGCTATGGGACGTTCGGTGGGCGTCGCTTCAGCGGCTCACCACTTCCGCCGAGCGAGTCGCAGAACGCCATTCTCTTTCACGCCGGTGTGCTGCTGCGCTTCGCGCGCCCAGGCCACACGGAGTGCGGAAATCGCGGAACAGCTCTCGGGCGTTGAGCGTTCGGCGTTGAGCGTTCGGCGTTGGGCGTTGGGCGTTGAGCGTGCCGCAGAAAAGCGACGGCTGTGGCTTGCGCTCCACGCTCTCGGTGGAGCGATCCGCGCGTCAACGCTCCACGCGCCACGCTCAACGCGCAATGCTCAACGCACAACGCTCAGCGCAGATTGACTGAATCGCGATCGACTTCTCATCGCGACTGCTCAGCAGCTCAACACCAAAAGCATCCCTCATACCAATTCACGTCGCTCCGACTGAGTCTCTTGTCGAGTGACGTTCCGTGCGCCACGATTTGCGCGGCGGGCTCGAGATGTGGCGAGCACGACGCAGATTTTGCGTTTCCTGGATTCCAGTGGCACGCCAATTCCCTTGTGGGCATTTGCAGAGCGGTTGATTTGAACTCGATGTTGAACCGCGCGACGACTGCAGCGTTCGTTCGGCGAACAAAGAGCTTCGATTCACCATCAAGGTGCGACACTAATCCGGCTGTAACATGCGTACCCGTTTCTCGATCTCGAACGTTCGTCGCGTCGCCGTCTTCGGCGCCGCGGGCGTCGCGATTTTCGGGTGCGCGCAAGCATCCCAGCCGGGCCTGTCGAGCACGAAGCCTACCGTCGCCACTGCCGGTTATTACAGCTTCGCCGCCAACAGCGCCCGACCGTTGGTCGCTGCGCACACCGTCTCCTTCGCGCTCGATCGCATCGATCAGCGCGAGCTGCCACTCGATCACACATACCGTCACAACGGCACGGGCCGTGGTGTGACTGTGTACGTCTTCGACGGCGGCGTCTCGATGGATCACCCAGAGCTCGCCGGCCGAGTGCGTCGCGGTTACTCGGCGTTTCCTGAAGACCCAGCTATCTGTAACGCGCACGGCACCGCTGTCGCCGGCGCAATCGCAGGCAAGACGCTCGGCGTCGCGCCCGACGCAGAGATCGTCGACGTGAAGATGGTGCAGTGCGAGAAGCTGCGCGGCACGATTCGCGGCATCGTCGAAGGTGCAAAGTGGGCGATCGAAGACCACAAGCTGCATCCCGGCCAGCCGGCCATCGCCAACTGGTCGTTCATCGCCGATACGGCAGCGCGCATTCCGGCGCTCGACAGCTCGGTCGCCGCGCTTCGCGCCTCGGGAATTCCCGTCGTCGTGTCCGCGGGCAATCTCGAGATCAACGCGTGTCGCGTGTCGCCGGGGAACGCCGACGGAACGATTGTCGTCGGTGCCTCCGCGCTGCTGCGTGACGGCGATCGTGTGACGGGTGAGCCGATCGATCGGCGCGCACCGGGTACGGCGTGGGGACCGTGCGTCGACCTCTACGCACCAGGCGATTCCGTCCTTCTGCCCAGTCTCGACAAGGATCTGTCGCCGACCGTACAGCTTTGGAACGGTACCTCGATGTCGGCAGGCTACGTGTCCGGTGCGGCTGCCTTGTTCCTCGAGGCGAATCCGTCGGCGTCGCCAGATGATGTCGCGCAGTATCTCCGCCAGACGGCGACGAAGAATGTGGTGCACGATGCGCGGAGTCCGTTCTCCCGGATGTTGTTCGTCGGACCGCGGAGTCAGGATGTAAGGTCGCTCGCGGACACGAGGCACACAGCGGGGCAGTAGGTCCTCCTGTCATCCCGAGCGAAGCGAGGGATCTGCTTTTCGTGACTTGCCGAAGAGCAGATCCCTCGTCGCTTTGCTCCTATCGATGACACTGGATCTCTGCTCCCAGGTTTTTAGGACGCGAATCGCGCGAACTGAAGCGAATCCAACCGAGGACATTCAGGCTGCGCTGGCTCGTCATCGGGACTTGTGATGATGGGTGACGGGCCACCTTTCTCTCGATCTGCGACCAAAAATGATCAATCTGAGCCTCGATCGCATTCGCCCCCCGATTCGCGCCATTCGCGTCCCAAAATCCTGGGGCCTGGGATAGGAGTTGAAACCTGATCCTCGTCGCTTCGCTCCTCGGGATGACAGGCAGAAAAAAAGCAGTCAGCACGGACTAACACGGACGCATACGGACTCAAGAAGTTGTCCGTGTTGGTCCGTGCTGACGCTTTAGAGGGCAGGGCGCGATATTTTTGAAAGATCGAACCCTCTCCCACGGATCCTGTCATGGCCGTTTCCGATACCACCTCCGCGACCGATCTGGACCTTCTTTGCATCAACACTGTCCGCACCCTCGCCATGGATGCGGTGCAGAAAGCGGATTCGGGACATCCCGGGACGCCGATGGCGCTCGCGCCGCTCGGGTATCGGCTCTACACGAAGCACATGCGTCACGATCCGGCCGACCCGAACTGGGTGAATCGCGATCGCTTCGTGCTCTCCTGTGGGCACGCGTCGATGCTGCTCTACTCCTGTCTCTATCTCAGCGGCTACGACCTCGGCCTCGACGATCTCAAGCAGTTCAGGCAGTGGGGGAGCAGGACGCCGGGGCATCCCGAGCTCGGCCACGCCCCTGGCGTCGAGACGACGACCGGCCCACTCGGCCAGGGCGTCGCGAACGCGGTGGGAATGGCGGTCGCCGAAGCGCATCTCGCGACGCTGTTCAACAAGCCGGGCGCCGAGATCATCGATCACTACACGTACTTCGCGTGCAGCGACGGCGACATGATGGAGGGGATCTCGCACGAGGCGTCGTCGTTCGCGGGACACTTCGCGCTGGGGAAGCTGATCGGCTTCTACGACGACAACCGCATAACGATTGACGGCTCGACCGATCTTACGTTCACCGACGACACGACCAAGCGATTCGAGGCTTATGGTTGGCAAGTGCTGCACATCGCCGACATCAACGATCTCGAAGCGATTGACCGGGTGATCGATGAGGCGAAGGCGGATACGGCACGGCCCAGCTTCATCGTCATGCGCACGCACATCGGGTACGGCAGTCCGCACAAGCAGGACACCGCCGCGGCCCACGGTGAGGCGTTAGGCAAGGACGAAGTCGTGTTGACCAAGCGCAACCTCGGCTGGCCGCGTCCCGAGGAGACCTTCTACGTTCCCCCCGAGGCGCTCGAGCACTGGCGTCAAGCACGAGAGAAAGGCGCCGAGGAGCACGCGGCATGGAACGAAGAGTGGGCCAAGTACGTGAAAACGTATCCTAACGAGGCCAAGGAGTTGGAGCGTCGGCTGGTCGGAGATCTCCCGCAGAACTGGGCGAACAAGATTCCGACATTCACGAAGGAGAACGGCAATGTCGCCAGCCGGGCGGCGTCGAACACCATTCTCAACGCGATCATCGACATCGTGCCCGAGCTGATGGGCGGGTCGGCGGACCTCACGCCGTCGAACGGCACCAAGCTCAAGGCGCCTAACGACTTCACGACCGAGAACAAGGGCGGCCGCTACGTGCATTTCGGGATCCGCGAGCACGGAATGGCGGGGATCATGAACGGCATGGTGGTTCACGGCGGCATTCGCCCCTTCGGCGGGACGTTCCTGATCTTCTCGGACTACATGAGGCCCGCGGTGCGTCTGTCGTG
>DATEHJ010000321.1:0-10248 GCA_035279645.1 Gemmatimonadaceae bacterium | reverse complement strand
CGATATACCGAGCAGCATTCTCGGCGGGAGATACCGTGGCACGCTCACCGTCCAATCGGCGGAGGCGGCCCCGGTCGTCGTTCCGGTCGTGGTGATCGTCACCAGTACGCGCGGGCTCCTCTTCGAGAACAATCCCGTGCGGAACTCGAATGGTGTTGCCCGCATCGCGTTTGACGCGGATCCGGGTACGCAGTGGGATGTTGCGATCTTCGACATGGATGGCCTGCTTGTCTTGAAGGCGAGCGGAACGGTCTTCGCCGGCGTGAGCATCGATGGCACGCCCGGCACCGCCGCGAATCCCGCCGCCGGCGCTGACTTCGCTGTCGCGGTGCCATGGCCACTGATCAACGGCCGCGGCGAAGCCGTGGCGAGCGGCACCTATCTCGTCGTCGTGCAATCCATCGTCAACGGCCAACGGCAGCTCGCCCGCGACAAGCTCATGGTCATCCGGTAAGAGGACATCTTCGCATGTCACGCGCTTCATATTTTGCCCTGCTGTTTGTCCTCTCGGCGCCCGCCGCGCTGGCTCAGACGGCGACGACGGGCCAAAAGCCCATCAGCCTCTCCGGCGGCGACCAGGACAACGGCATCCATGCCGCGACGATTCTCGGGATGGCCATCTCGCCGCGCGCCGTGGGCCTCGCCGAAGCCATGGGCGCCATCGAGGGCGATCCCGGATCGATATGGTACAACGCCGCGGGACTCGCGCGCATCAAGACCAACTCGTTCCTCGTCACCGCCCGGCAAGGCTTTGCCGACACGCAGCTGGGCGGGGCATCGATCACGTTTCCCACCGACATCGGCGTCTTCGCAATCGCGGCGCGCGCGCTGAACGAAGGATCGATCCAACAATCGGCGAACTACATTCCCGGCCCATCCTGCCGGGCATTCCAGTTCGGGCTCGAGGGAGGGGGCGCGCTCCAGCTGGCGACGCACTTCATGATCGGCGGCAGCCTCTTCTACTCGCAGCAATCGTTATGCAACCAGAGCGCGGCGACCATTGGCTTGAATGCCGGCTTCCTGATCCCCGAGCTCGAGTGGGAGCGCCTAACGGTCGGAGGCGGCATCCGGAACTGGGGTACGCAGGTGACGTTCGATTCCGTAGGCGCGTCGCCGCCATTCTTCGGATACGTCTCGGCTGCCTTCGACCTCCTCCAGCATAGCAACTTGATCCAGACGCCGGTGCTGTTCGGTGGCCGCGCGATCATCGCCGATGCCAAGCTGGTGGGTCAGGTCAATTTCCCATACAAGAACGAGGTCTTTCCCGCGCTCGGCATCGAGGCCACCGTAAACGGTCTTGTCATCGGCCGTGTCGGCTATCAGTGGGGCGATGACAACCGTGCCGGTCTTGCTCTCGGAGCGGGAATCAACGTTGGACAGTTCCGTCTCGAGTACGCGTTTCGCGACCGGAAGAACGCCGGTGCACCGTTCTTCAGCTACGACCCGATCGGCGACGAACACCACGTGAGCGCCACGTTGTTCTTCGGTGGTCCGTCGACGAACCAGCCGATCGTGCCTGTAATCATCAACCAGCCGATCGACACGGCAGCGATCAACGCCACGGTTCGCGACGCGGTGCAGAAGGAGATCGCCGGTCTGCGTCCGTTGCTCGACAGCCTCCGCAACGCACGAGTGGTGGTACAGCCCGTCGACTCGTCGCTGCTGGTATCTCGCTACGTCA
Source organism: Gemmatimonadaceae bacterium (assembly GCA_035279645.1). Classification (GTDB taxonomy): domain Bacteria; phylum Gemmatimonadota; class Gemmatimonadetes; order Gemmatimonadales; family Gemmatimonadaceae; genus AG2. The sequence goes on along the minus strand of DATEHJ010000321.1, from coordinate 8,567 downwards.
TCCCGATTCATTTCGATTTCGACTCGGCCGTCGTCCGCGAGGCGGACATGGCCACCCTGGGGCAGGTCGCCGAAGTGATCCGGCGCGCGTATCCGAATGCCCTCGTCACGATCGAAGGATTCACGGATCCGGCCGGGAATCGTGATTACAACATGCGGCTGTCCCGGCGTCGCGCCGAGGCGGTCAAGGCGGTCATGGTGTCGCGCTTCAACCTGCCGTCGGCCCAGTTCCGCACGATCGGTTACGGGGAGCAGTTCGAGCGTCAGGTCGCGCCCGGCGCGCGGCATGCCGATCCGGGGGCTGAGGAGAATCGGCGCGTGACCTTTACCATCGACGCGACGCGCCACTTCTGAGCGACGAGGGCGAGCAATCATGCGGGACGAGACGTTACCCGTCTCGTCCCGCATCGTAATTGTCATACGCCGCTTTGGCGCCCGGACGCGCCCGGTTAAGATTCGCTCACGACAATCTGAAGATCCAACGGAGTCATCGTGCAGATATCGGTGGTTGGGACCGGCTACGTCGGCCTCGTCGTCGGCGCATGCTTGGCGGAAACAGGAAATACGGTGTGGTGTGCGGACGTCGATCAGAACAAGATCGACGGCTTGAAGCGGAACGTCATCCCGATCTACGAACCAGGTCTCGACTCGCTCGTCGAGCGAAACCAGAAGGCTGGGCGACTCAACTTCACCACCGATGTCGCCGACTCCATTCGCCGAAGTGACGTCGTCTTCATCGCCGTGGGCACGCCGCCTGACGAGGACGGCTCCGCGGACCTCCGCCACGTGCTCGCCGTCGCCGAAACGATCGGCAAGAGCATGAAGCGCGAGATGGTGATCGTCACGAAATCGACCGTTCCCGTCGGCACGGCGTCGAAGGTCGCGAACTGCGTCGGCAAAACGGCCCAGTATCCGTTTCACATGTGCAGCAACCCGGAGTTCCTGAAGGAAGGTGCCGCCGTCGACGATTTCATGTACCCCGACCGCGTCGTGCTCGGCGTCGATAGCGATCACGCGCGCAGCGTCATGGCCGAGTTGTACGCCCCATTCGTCCGCACAGGGAAGCCAATCATCTTCATGGACATCGCATCCGCGGAGATGACGAAGTATGCGGCCAACGCGATGCTGGCGACGCGCATCTCGTTCATGAACGAGGTCGCCAACCTGTGCGAGCGTGTCGGTGCCAACGTCGACCTCGTACGCAAGGGCATCGGCAGCGACTCCCGTATCGGGCCCGCCTTCTTGTTCCCGGGCCCGGGATACGGCGGTTCGTGCTTCCCGAAGGACGTCAAGGCACTCGTTAGGACGGCTCGCGACAACGACGCCTGTCTCCGCGTGCTCGAAGCGGTCGAAACGGTGAATGACGATCAGAAGCACCGACTATTTCAGAAGCTCGAACAGGCGCTCGGCCCCGAGCTGCGCGGCGTCACGGTCGCGGTATGGGGATTGGCCTTCAAACCGAATACTGACGACATGCGAGAGGCGCCGGCGCTCACCCTGATCGAGGATCTGCTCGACGCCGGCGCGCAGGTCGCCGCCCACGATCCGGTCGCGATGCCGGAGGCGCAGCGTCGACTCGGCGGGCGCGTGAATTTTGTCGAGACGAACTACGATGCGCTGACCGGCGCCGACGCGCTCGCGATCGTGACCGACTGGAATGAATACCGCCACCCCGACTTCGCACGGATCAAGAGCAGTCTGCGCCGCCCGGTGATCGTCGACGGGCGGAATCTCTACTCGACATCGAAGATGGCGGAGCTCGGATTTAAATATTACTCAATTGGTCGCGCGGGTGCCGCATGAGAGTTCTCATCACGGGTGCCGCGGGCTTCCTCGGCTCGCATCTCACCGATCGCTTTCTCCGCGACGGACACTCGGTCGTCGGGCTCGACAACTTCATCACCGGCAGCCCGGACAACATCGCGCACCTCACTGGCAACGAGCGCTTTCAATTCGTCCGCCACAACATCTCCGAGTACACGTATATCGCCGGCCCGCTCGATGGCGTGCTGCATTTCGCCTCACCCGCGAGCCCAATCGATTACCTCGAGCTGCCGATCCAGACGCTCAAGGTCGGCTCGCTGGGCACGCATAACGCGCTCGGCATCGCGAAGGCGAAGAAAGCCAGATTCTTCCTTGCCTCCACCTCGGAAGTGTATGGCGACCCACTCGAGCATCCGCAGAAGGAGAGCTACTGGGGTAACGTGAACCCCATCGGTCCGCGCGGCGTTTACGACGAGGCCAAGCGCTTCTCCGAAGCGATCACGATGGCGTATCATCGCTATCACGGCCTCGACACGCGCATTGTGCGCATCTTCAACACCTATGGGCCGCGCATGCGCCCGCGCGACGGTCGCGTCGTTTCGAACTTCATCGTTCAGGCCCTCAACGGTGAGGACATAACGATCTACGGCGATGGCTCGCAGACGCGGAGCTTCTGCTACGTTGCCGACGAGGTCGAGGGCATTTATCGACTGTTCATGGACGGAGACTGGCAGCCGACGAACATCGGCAACCCGACCGAGTTCACGGTGCGCCAGCTTGCCGATCTCGTCGTCGAGCTGACCGGGACACGATCGACTGTCGTTGCCGAGCCGCTCCCCACAGACGATCCGAAAGTTCGTAAGCCGGACATAACGCGAGCACGAACGATGCTCGGCTGGGAACCGAGGGTTCCTCTTCGGGAGGGACTCGTCAAGACGATTGAATACTTCCGCGGCCTGGTTGGAACCGATCGCATGGCGCCTCGGTCACCCCTCGTCGCACGGAGTCCGGTTGGAAGCGTCGCCTGACCTCTTTTCGCTCGCCAAAGAGCGCTTCGCCGTGCGCGATTATCATGGCGCGGCGCTCCTTCTGACCTCGCTCACCCAGGAAGGCCCGGCCTTCGCCGACGCCCTAAATCTGCTTGGCCTTTCGCTAGCGATGGTGGATCGTGCGAACGACGCGCTCGGTGCATTTGATCAGGCGCTTCGCGTGAATCCGCGATACGTCGAGGCGTACTTGAATCGCGCCGTCGTGCTCAACCAGCTCGGACGCGAAGGGGAAGCCCAGAACTCGATGGAACGCGCCGCCGAGCTGGGAGCGACAGACGAGAGCGGCTATCCGGTGGTCGTGGCGAATAAGCTGGCCAATGCACATTTGTCCTTGGGCCACGATTATCGCGCCGCAGGCTCTCTCGATCACGCCATTGAACAGTACCGGCGCGCGTTGGAACTGAGGCCCCGGTTCAACGACATCCGACTGGCGCTTGGTCGCGCATTGGTCGAGCACGGCCGCTATGCCGAGGCAGCAGCCGTCCTCGACGAGGTGCTGCGCGTTCGGCCCACTTGGCTGGATGCAATGCTCCTGAAGGGTCTAGCAGCTTATCTTCAAGGCGACCTTGACGCTGCCGGAACTGTTTGGAACGACGCCTCCAGCCGTCATCCGGAAGAACCACGGCTGGAGATCTACCGAAGTATGCTCGCACGTCGCCGGCAGGAATTGAGCGAAGCGTGAGCGCAACCCTCGCCTTTGCTCAGTGTAGCACCTGATATATGGTCGATCGCCTATGGAGATACACGGCGGCAGCTCTGCTTTTGATCGTTGCGGCTGCGTGTCATCCTGAATTCACTCCGACGAAGTACAAGAAGCACGAGGATCTCTATCGTGCGGGGCTTCGGGAGTTCGAGAAGCAAAAGTGGGATAACGCGATTGCGGCGTTCGAGAAGCTGACGCTCGAGCTTCCTGCCCGCGACACGCTATTGCCGCGCTCGTACTGGTATCTCGCCACCGCCCACGAGCGGCAAGGTGAGCATTTGTTGGCTGCCCAGAGCTATTCGAAGCTCGTCGAGAGCTTTCCCGACGACAGCCTCTCGGACGACGCGGCGCTCGCCGCGGCGCGCAGCTACTGGAAGATGTGGCGGAAGCCATCGCTCGATCCAACCTACGGCGAGACCGCGCTCGCGACGTACAACACGCTGCTTGGGCTCTATCCGACGTCACCGCTCATTCCGGTCGCGCAGAAGGAGCTTTCCGAGCTCGAAAACTGGTTCGCGATCAAGAATTACGAGGCGGGACTCTTCTATCTCCGGCGTAAAGCGTTCGATTCGTCGATTCTTTACTTCAAGGACGTGTTGACGCGCTGGCCGGAATCTCCCACGGCGAAGATGGCGTCGCTCAAGCTCGTCGAGGCATACAAGGCGATCCGGTATCGCGAGGACGCGTCGGACCTCTGCACAACGCTCCGGAAGAAGTACGCAAACGACGTCGGCGTCAAACAGGTCTGCAACGGCATTCCGGACGCGCCGGCCCAGCCGACGACCTCCTCCGTTCCTTGAGCCGTGCGGCTCGGGATTCTTGGCGGAAGCTTTGATCCTCCGCACATCGGCCATTTGCTGGCGGCTGTCGACGCGTACGACGCGCTCAAGCTCGATACGCTGGTCTTCGTGCCCACGGCAGTTCAGCCTCTCAAGGCGTCGGCGAAGGTAGCGGCGGCACATCAGCGCCTGGCGATGGTAAAACTGCTCGTTGGTTCCGATCCGCGCTTCGACGTCGACGCGGTCGAAATCAACCGGGCCGGATTATCTTACACGGTCGATACACTGGAGACATTCGCCCAACGGTTTCCTGATGCCGAGCGCTTTTTCCTCGTTGGCGAGGATGCGATCGCAGCCTTCGGCGCGTGGCGAGACCCGGAGCAGATTCTCAGGCTTGCGCGGCTCGCGATTTTGCGACGAGCAAAAGTGGCCATGACGAGTGGTGGAGGCGGGGACGGGGGCGCAGCAGTCGACTCTGAAACCATCCTTCCGAGCGGAACGATCGCTCTGGCGACGCGTCTGGTAGACGTATCGTCAACCGAAATACGCGAGCGGATTCGTGACGGCAAGTCGATTCGAGGCTTCGTGCCAGAATCCGTCGCCGTATTCATCGAGACGGAGCGGCTGTACCGATAGAGGATAGCATGATCAAGGGGATCATTAACGCGGTCATCGGCACACGTCACGAACGCGAGCGGCGCAAGATTCAGCCGATCGTGGACGAGATCAACAAGGAGTACGCGCGGCTGCACGACGTGTCCGAGGAGGAGCTTCGCGGGCAGACCGAGAAGCTGCGCGGCATCATCCGCGAGCGCACGAACGAGCTCGAGGCGCGTGTTGCCGGGTTGCGTGAGCAGAAGCGAAACGCCGCCGATCCGGCCGAACGTGAGAAGATCGATAACGAGTTGAGTGGGTCCGATGGACGCGGCGGTGTGGAAGCCGAATTGCGGCGCGAGATCGCCGAAGTGCTGGACGAGATTCTGCCGGAGGCGTTCGCCACCGTGCGTGAGGCGTGCCGTCGGCTGCTCGGCACACCCGTCATGGTCACCGGCCGCGAGCTGACCTGGGACATGGTGCCGTACGACGTGCAGCTCATGGGCGGCATCGAGCTCCACCTCGGAAAGATCGCCGAGATGGCGACTGGCGAGGGTAAGACGCTCGTCGCGACGCTCCCGCTCTATCTGAATGCGCTCCCCGGGAAGGGCTCGCATCTGGTGACGGTCAACTCGTATCTGGCGCGACGCGACTCGCAGTGGATGGGTCACGTCTACAACTATCTCGGCCTCACGGTCGGCTGCATCGACGATACCGAGCCCGGGACGGAAGAGCGTCGCAACGGGTACCTCAACGACGTCACGTACGGCACGAATAACGAGTTCGGCTTCGACTATCTGCGCGATAACATGGTGCAATCGCCGGCGCAGCGAGTGCAACGCAGCCATACCTTCGCCATTGTCGACGAGGTGGACTCCGTTTTGATCGACGAGGCCCGGACCCCGTTGATCATCTCCGGCCCGGTCGGGAACGACAACGACCCGATGTACTTCCAGTACAACGGGGCGGTCTCCCGGCTTGTTAGGCGACAGACGGAGCTCGTCAACACCCTCGTCGGCGACGCGGAGCGCGAGCTCGAGAAGGGTGACACCGCCGCCGGCGGCCTCCTCCTCTACAAGGCCCAACTGGGCAGTCCGAAGAACCGTCGGCTGTTCAAGCTGCTGCAGGAGCCGGGAAACAAATCGCTCGTGCAGAAGATGGAGCTCGATCACATCTCCGACCGGCGATTGCCGCCGAACAAGCAGCAATACCGCACGCTGGAGGAAGATCTGCTCTTCGTGCTCGATGAGAAGGGACACTCCGTCCACCTCACCGATCACGGCGTCGACTTCATGTCGCCAGAAGATCATGAGTCGTTCGTGCTGCCCGATATTTCCGTCGAGATTCACCAGGTCGATCACGACGCGACCCTGAATCCCGAAGAGCGTCTCGAGCAGCGACGCAAGTTGGAGTTGGAGTACGCGCAGAAAAGTGAGCGTTTACACATCGTTCACCAGCTGCTGCGTGCCCACGCGCTCTACGAGCGGGATGTGAACTACGTCGTGCAGGAGGGCGAGGTCCTCATCGTCGACGAGTTCACCGGCCGCACGATGCCCGGGCGGCGGTGGTCGGAAGGGCTGCATCAGGCGGTGGAAGCCAAGGAAGGCGTCAACGTGAAGGGCGAGACGCAGACCATGGCGACCATCACCATCCAGAACTACTTCCGCATGTACGACAAGCTCGCCGGCATGACGGGAACCGCCGAGACGGAGGAGACGGAGTTCTTCCAGATCTATGGATTGGAGGTCGCCGTCATTCCGACGAACAAGCCTGTCGTGCGCGACGATCGCCACGATTGGGTCTACAAGACGCGCCGCGAGAAGTACAATGCAATCCTCGAAGAGACGCGCCGGTTGCACGGCCTGAACTATCCGGTGCTCATCGGGACCACGAGCGTCGACGCCTCGGAAACGCTCGCGCGCATGTTCCAGCGCGCTGGGTTGAAGCACAATGTTCTCAACGCCAAGTACCATCAGCGCGAGGCGGAAATCGTCGCCGAAGCGGGACAGCCTGGCACGGTGACGATCGCGACCAACATGGCGGGCCGCGGTACGGACATCAAACTCGGACCGGGTGTGACCGAGTCCAGACCGTCGAAGATCAAAGACCCAGAGGGAAAGGAAGTCGACATCACCGAGGCCGGCGGCCTGCACATTATCGGTTCGGAGCGACACGAGTCGCGCCGCATCGATCGCCAGTTGCGCGGGCGGTCGGGGCGTCAGGGTGATCCGGGAGCGTCGCAATTCTTTCTCTCGCTCGAAGATGACCTGATGCGCATCTTCGGCTCGGAGCGCATCGCCCGCCTCATGGACCGGCTAGGCGCGCAGGAGGGCGAGGTGCTCACCCACCCGCTCATCACGCGGTCGATCGAGCAGGCGCAGAAGCGCGTCGAGCTGCAGAACTTCCAGGCGCGTAAGCGACTCCTCGAGTACGACGATGTCATGAACCAGCAGCGCGAGGTGATCTACTCGCTGCGTAGCTTCGCGCTCGAGGGTGGGGAAGAGCTCAAGGGCGAAGCGCAGAAGATGATCGACAAGGCAGTGACGCAGCGCGTCGACACCGCCCTTGCCGAGTACGAGAATGCCACCGAGTGGGACCTGCCGTTCCTCGAGCAGGATCTCCTCATGCATTATCTGCTGCGCGTCCCTGAATTCGAGACGCCCGACCATCGGCCCACGAGTTTAGAGGACGCTCAGCGGCTGACTCGTGAGGCGGCGGCGCGCGCCTTCCGCGACAAGCTCGCCGACCTCGACCGCACCAAGGACGAGACGGGGAAGGGCTACGGCGACCGGCTGCTGTCGCTCGTCATGCTCAACGTGCTGGACGAGAAGTGGAAGGATCACCTGTACGATCTCGACCAGCTACGCAACGCCATTCACTATCGGTCCTGGGGTCAGCAGGATCCGCTCATCGAGTACAAGCGCGAAGCATACTCGATGTTCGTGGATCTCATGAACGACATCTACAGCACCTTCACCGAGCGATTCCTCAAGGTGCAGTTGATGTTCGAGCCGCCTTCAGGAGATGGAGGCGGGTTCGCCGCGCGCAACGGCGGGCCCGAACGCGGTGGAGACGGCGGTAAACCCAAGAAGCGCTACAACGCACTCGGCATTCTCGAAGATGTCCCCGAAGAAACGGTCGCGAGCACGAATGGCGACGGCAACGGGACGGGCACGGACGAGGTGATGGACATCGCCGCCGACGAGCCACCGAAGAAGGATGTCGTCGCTCGTCGCGATCCACTCGTTGTGGGCGCGGGGCGCACGCGTTCATTGAACTCCGCCCCCGTCGCGGCCAACGTCGACTGGTCGAACGTCGGTCGCAACGACCCCTGTCCCTGCGGATCAGGCAAGAAGTTCAAGAAGTGCCACGGCGCCACACTTTGATGACGCCCGCGGCGGTGGTGCGTGGTACCGATCAGCGTTTGCAGAAGCTGGTGATCGGGATCACGCGAAGTCACACACCGCGGAGGGTGCATCAATGTCTGGCCAGGATCGCTCGACAACATTAACTATTCGGGAGCTGCCCCGATCTGAAAGGCCGCGCGAACGTCTCGTCGACCTTGGGGCGCAGGCACTGAGTTCCGCCGAACTTTTGGCGATTGTCCTCGGCTCAGGTGGTCTGGGGAGATCGGCGCTCCAGGTCGGCCAGAGCCTTCTGGCGGGTGCCGGCGGATCGC
>DATEHJ010000320.1:0-6093 GCA_035279645.1 Gemmatimonadaceae bacterium | reverse complement strand
GCCTCCATCGCCGCTCGCGCGCGATCGGCCGTCTGGGCGACGAGCTGTTTAGCTTCCTCTAACAAGCCGGCGCCGAGCGATTTGTCGTCCAGTGACGACACGTTGATGCGAACGTTCAGCACCGCGCCCTTGCAGCCGGCTTCGGCGAGGAGCGCGGCGACGCCGGCGTCGGAGGCGGCGTTGGTGTTCCCCTTCTTCGCTACCACGACTGCCATCTCCGCGGCGCGGGCACAGGCGCGGGCGGTCTCCAGCGGTACTTGAGCGGCTCCGATCAGGGCCTTCGTCACCGCCGCTGAGCGCCGCGCCGCCGCGTCGGCTGGCTCGTTAGGCATCTTGTACGCCGTGGCGACCTCGGCGAATGCCGACGCATCGCGCGCGACGAGCGCCGAGAGCTGCGTCACGAGCCCCGCCGCGTCGAGCGCAAGCGCGCGCATCTCGGCGTCGACCGACACGTATTTCTTCTTCCCCGCGGTGAGCCCGGCGACCATTTGCACGAGCGCCGCCGCGAGCGCGCCGATGTGCGCGGCCACGCTCCCGCCCCCCGGCACCGGCGCCGACGACGCGACGCTACTTACGAATCCACTCAACGACTGGCCGCCCTGCACCGCGTCGCGAACCCGCCGGTCGAGCACCATCTCCGGCGTGAAGCTCCGCAGCTGGATGTGACGTGCCGCGGTCTCGAACAGCGCGCGCTCCGGCACGAGTCCGACGATCTCGGTCCATGTGGGAACGACACCCTGCGCCGCCGCCTCGAGTTTCACCATGTCGAAGGCGCGGAAGAGCGGCGTCTTTTCGGTGTCGACGAGATTCATGGAGACCTGCGCCTGCCCGTCGACCTCGAGGCCTAACGCTTTGACGTAGCGCAAGCCACCAGTGGAATGACGCAATGCTTTGGCGACGTCCTTCGCCACCTGGAGATTCGTCGCCGGACCGAGGTAGACGTTGTAGGCGACGAGAAAAGGGCGCGCCCCGATCGCCACGGCGCCGGCCGTGGCGTGGATGTGAATCGGCCCGAAGTCCGGAACACGCGCGGGATCCTTGCCGATCTGGTCGCGGAGCCCCTCGAACTCGCCCCGCCGCACGTCGGCGAGATTCTCGCGATCGGGGCGCGTCGCCGCGCGCTCGTAGAGGAACACCGGGATCTCGAGCTGTCGCCCGACGCGCTCCCCTAACGAGCGAGCAAGGACGATGCAGTCCTCCATCGTCGTTCCTTCGAGCGGAATGAAGGGAACGACGTCGGCCGCGCCCATGCGGGGGTGCTCGCCGGTATGGTGGTTGAGATCGATCAACTCCTTCGCCTTGCGAATCCCCGCGAATCCGGCGTCGACCGCATGCTCGACCGGCACGACGAAGGTGATGACGGTGCGGTTGTGCGAGAGGTCCGACGAGGCATCGAGTATCGCGACACCATCGACCGCGGCGATCGCGTCCCGAATCGCGGCGATGATTTCGGGCCGTCGGCCTTCGGAAAAATTCGGAACGCACTCTACGAGGCGCACGGAATGAGGGGCTAGGGTCTTGGGGCTAGGGGCTAGGGGAATACTAAGTAAGCCGCTTCCAGCCCCTAATCCCCTAGCCCCGAGCCCCTATCATCTCCAGCAGCCACGCCTGCATTCTTGGATTCCCCGCCACGATGCTCGTGTGCGTGATCTGCGCTGCCCGTCCCTCGAGATCGGTCACCACACCGCCTGCCTCACGAACGAGCAGGATGCCCGCGGCGACGTCCCATGGCGCGAGGCTGAGCTCCCAGAAGGCCTCGTAGCGGCCGCAGGCGACGTCGGCAAGATCGAGCGATGCGGCGCCGACGCGTCGCACGCCGGCTGCCTCTTTCATCACCGCGCCGAAGCCGCGCAGATACTGCCCGACCTGGTCCGCCTGCTTGAACGGGAAGCCTGTCGCGAACAGTGACCGGATCGGCTCCGTAATTTTCGACACGTGAATCGGTTGTCCGCTGCGCCGCGCGCCACCTCCCGCGACAGCGGTGAACAGATCCCCATTCGCGATGTTCAGGATCGCGCTAGCCACGAGCACACCATCGCCCATCGCGGCGATCGAGACGGCGTACCACGGGAATCCGTGCAGGAAATTGGTCGTGCCGTCCAGCGGATCAACGACGAAAACCAATCCCGTTTTCAGTGTCGCCGCTGCGACCTCCGGCGACAGCTCCTCGCCGAGGACGACGGCGTCCCGATGGCGTGCAGTGATCACTTCACGAATCGCGTGCTCCGAGTCCCGATCGGCCGCCGTTACATAGTCGGCACGCGACTTCTCTTCCCACGCGAGCGTCTCGAGGTGCTGACCATGCGAGCGCACGGCGTCCGCGCCCTTCACTGCCGCGGCGACGCATGTCGCGAGCAGTGCCCGGGCGTCCCGTGACCCATCTGCAGCGCGATTTGCGTTTGCTTGCAACGGCTCCCGGGCACTCATACCTTGCGCGAATGTCTCGAATATTCAGCGGTATACAGCCTTCCGGAGAGCTCCATATAGGAAACTATCTCGGGGCGGTGAAGAATTGGGTGAAGCTCCAGCACGAGCACGAGTCGATCATCTGTATCGTCGACTATCACGCGATCACGCAACCGTACGACCCGGCGCAGCTGCGTGTGCGCCGCTCTGAGATGGCGCTCTCGTTGCTTGCCGCGGGTATCGATCCCAATGTCGCGACGCTCTTTGTACAATCGCAGGTCCCGCAGCACACGGAGCTTGCGTGGATCCTCAACACGATAACCCCGCTGGGTGAGCTCGAGCGCCAAGCACAATTCAAGGATAAAGCGCAACGCCAGGAAAGCGTCAACGCCGGTTTACTGAACTACCCGGTTCTGCAGGCCGCCGACATTCTCCTGTATCGCGCCAATCTCGTTCCCGTCGGCGAGGATCAATTGCAGCACCTCGAGCTCTCACGCGTCGTGGCTCGTCGCTGGAACGCGCAGTATGCTGGGGACAATCCGTACTTCCCCGAGCCTCAGCCCGCATTGACGCCAATGCGGCGCATCATGGGGCTCGACGGGCAGGCGAAAATGTCCAAGTCGCTGAATAACACCATTGGTCTCCTCGAGTCGCCCGAGGAAATCTGGAACAAGTTGCGGCCGGCGGTCACCGACCCCAAGCGCATCAAGCGGACCGATCCCGGGACGCCCGAGGTTTGCAACATTTATCACATTCACAAGGCATTCAGCCCGCCTGCCACCGTGGAGCACGTCGCGATGCAATGCACGACGGCCGGCTGGGGATGCATCGACTGCAAGCGAGTGTTGCTCGAGAATATGGAGCGCGAGCTCACGCCGATTCGCCGGCGCGCCGAGGAATTGCGTGGCGATCGTGCACAGGTGGACGCGGCCCTGGCCGCCGGCGCGACGCGCTGTCGCGAGCTCGCTTCTGACACGATGCGTGGCGTGCGCGAGCGGATGGGTTTCGACTAGCGCCCCCCTGGGCATGTGTCGTGCATTTTGCCCCTGCAGTCACTAACCAAGCCACCGATGCAGCTTTTCCGCCACTTCATCGCCCGGATACAAGCGTGGCGCGCCGCGCGGCGCGCGTTGCGCATCAACACGACCGACGTTCTCCCGCTGATCGCGCTTCAGGCCGCGATTCATCGAGAGGTCACGCCCGCGGGCGTCCGTGTGTACAGCTTATGCGGTAGTTGCGGGGCGCGTCTCGAAGCCAGCGCGACGTTGTGTGAGGATTGCGCACAGCGCCGGAGTCGTCTCTCTTAGAGGCATTCCTATGGCAGATCAAAGCGGGCCCCGCGGACTTCTCACGCTCGTTTGCATGACGTGCGGCAACGAGAAGTTCTACGACCAAACCGTTCCCGAGAATGTGAGGTGTGAGCGCTGCGGTGGAACCGTCTTCCGCAATTTCGCGACACCGACGGAGCCCGATGAAGCGTCGATCGCGCAGCTCGAAGACCAAGCCCGCAGTATCGCGTATGGTGACTCGTCACCCGACACCGCATCTGGAGACCTGCGCGATCTCGATACGCGCTGACCACTGAACATCCATCTTCTCCCCGCACTGCTCCTCCAAGCGACGTCGCTCCAAAATCTGAGCGACGCCCTGCAGTTCGTATTGCTGTTCAAGCTCATGCTCGCCACCGTGCTCGGTGGGGCGATCGGCATGGAGCGAGAGATCGCGGGAAAGCCGGCCGGACTGCGTACCAATATCCTCATCTGTGTCGGCGCGGCGCTCTTCACGCACCTGTCCATTCACATCGCGGAGATTGGATTCACACCGGACGGGCGACCGTACGGCGACACGACGCGCATCGCCGCGCAGATCGTCTCGGGCATCGGCTTCCTCGGCGCGGGCGCCATATTACACGCGCACGGTGCAGTCCTCGGCCTAACGACAGCCGCGACCATCTGGGTGGTTGCCGCGGTCGGCGCCGCCGTCGGTGCCGGTGCGTATGTCGAGGGTGTCGGGACGTCGCTCATGATCATCCTCGTCCTCGTTGGCCTGCGGCCGGTCGAGCGAAAGCTGCTTTTGCGACGCCGCAAGGTCAGCGCGAGCCTGCGCGTGCAGCGCGACCTTCGCTTCGATACGATCGAGGACATTCTGCGCGGCAATGGCATGCACGTGATCTCGAGACGTACCTTCGAGCACGAATCCGATCGGTCGTTCGAGCTCGAGCTGATCGGTACGTCCAAGCAGATCGACACCGTCATCGACGAGCTCCGGCGGCGCCAGGACGTGATCAGCATCTCGGTGGACTGACCGCATGCCGCTGCTGGTCATCGACGGCAACGCGGTATCGCGTACCTGGACGTTGACGAAAGAAGCCGAGCAGCGCCTTCGCGACGAAGCGCCGAAAGGATGGGAGCTCCACTTCGTCCGTGCGCAAACGAGCTCCGACGGCGACGGTCCGCGCGGCTCGAGCGATGAGGTCCTGCGTGCGATTCCAATGGCCGACGTCTATCTCGGCTTTGGCATTCCGCGACCGCTCCTTCTCGCCGCCAAGCGCTTGCGTTGGGTACACTCCGCGGCTGCTGGAGTGGGCAACGCGCTTTATCCGGAGATGGTCGCCGGCGATGTGGTCCTCACGAATTCGGCGGGCGTGCACGCTATTCCAATTGCCGAATACATCGTTGCGGGCGTTCTGTATTTCTTCCGTGGGCTCGACATTGCGATCGATCAGCAGCGGCGGCGCGAGTGGGACAAGCAGCTGTTCGTCACCGAGCGTTCCCCACTGCGCGAGGTTGGCGGTGCATGCGTCCTCGTTGTCGGAACTGGTGGCATCGGCTCCGAGGCGGCGCGCCGGTTGTCGGCGCTCGGCGCGCACTGCATTGGCGCACGGCGTCGCGTCTCGCTCGGCGCGCCCGATGGATTCGCCCGCGTTATCAGTTTCGAATCCATCGATTCGGAGATTCCGAGCGCCGACGTCGTGGTGCTTGCCGCGCCGCTCACGGAAGAGACGCGCGGAATTCTCGACGCACGTCGGCTCGATCTGCTGCGACCGAGCGCGATCGTCGTCAACGTTTCGCGCGGAGCACTGCTCGATGAGAGCGCGCTCGCCGACCGATTGCGCTCCGGAAGACTTCGGGGCGCCGCACTCGATGTCTTTCAGCAGGAGCCACTGGCGGCTCAGAGCCCCCTGTGGCAGCTTCGATCGGCACTCGTGACGCCACACGTATCGCCGGTCTCCCCCGGCCGATTCTGGGCGCGCGAGCTGGATCTCTTTCTCGATAACTGGCGACGATTCGTGCGCGGGGAGCCGCTGCGGAATCTCGTCGACAAGCACGCGGGGTATTGATGAGCCTAACGCTAGGGGGGGTGCTTGGCCCCGTCGTGACCACCTTCCAACGGTCCGGTGAGTTGGACGGGACAGCCTTCGCTGAAAACATTCGCGCGCACCTCGAGGCCGGCATGAGTGGCGTCGTGGTCGCCGGCTCGACCGGTGAGGCCGCACTGCTCGACGAGAAAGAGCGCGGAGTGTTGGTGGAAACGGCCCGCTACAGCGTGCCGGGCGACCGCCGGCTCATCGTTGGGACGGGAGCGGAGTCGACGCGTCTCGCGAAGCGTTATGCAAAGATCGCCGCCGAGCGTGGTGCCGACGCGGTGCTGGTCGTAGCGCCGCACTACTACGGCGCCAAAGCGGTT
>DATEHJ010000319.1:0-3811 GCA_035279645.1 Gemmatimonadaceae bacterium | reverse complement strand
GAGTAGAGGGGAAAAATGTGCGGCAGCAGTGATGCCCAAGCTCGATTCGATCATGCATCCCGCCATCACCGACATGCCGTGAGCGCGAGCCGTCGCAATCATGCGCAGCGCCTCACGAAGACCGCCGCATTTCGAGAGCTTGATGTTGATGCCATCGACGACTCCAGCCAGCCTCGCGACGTCGCTCGCGACGACGCACGACTCGTCGGCGACGATCGGCAGGGCCGACCGCTCGCGCACGAAGCGCAGCCCGTCGAGGTCGTGCGCGGGGAGCGGCTGTTCGACGAACTCGACGCCGTATTCGGCGAGGATATCTATCATGCGCAGTGCATGCTTCGTCGTCCACGAGGCGTTCGCGTCGACACGAAGGACTTTCGTCGGCGCGGCGCGACGCACGGCGCGGATGATCGCCTCATCGCGGTCGCTCCCGAGCTTGATCTTGAGCACGGGATAGGCGATTGCCTCGTCGACGCGCTCCTCGAGCTCCTTCTCCGTTTGGGGAATGCCGATCGTGAAGCTGGAAAGGGGCGCCTTGGCGGCGTCGAGTCCCCACAACCGATAGACGGGTACGTCGAGCCGCTTGCCGACGAGATCGTGCGCGGCGGCGCTGATCGCGGACTTCATCGAGCCGTTGAGACGGAGCGCGGTGTTCATCTCCGTCTCGAGATCCTCGAGCGCGAATGGATCGCTGGCCAGCACTCGCTCGGCGACAGGAGCCAGCTTCGTGAAGGCCGCTAAAGCGCTCTCGGTTGTCTCGCCATAGAAGCGATTCGGTGCGGCCTCACCCCACCCTTCGACGCCGTCGCGATCGACAAGTCGGACACGGATCAGATTCCATTCGCTCGAGCCGCCACGGGCGATGACGAATGGATGCTTTGTGTGAACGGTATGGGTGTCGCTAGCGAGCTTCATACGCGGGATGCGGAGTGCGGGATGCGGGATGGCCGACGAGGCGCAGGAAATAACTCTAACGCTTGGTCCCGCATCCCGCGTCCCCGCCCCGCGCTACGCTCCCTTCGCCAACCTCGCGACGCGCGCGAGGCGCGCGTAGTCCTTCGCATTCGGCGACGAGGCGAGGAAGCCGATCAGCGCATCCGCCAGCTCATAGCCGCGCGCGTAGCGATCGGCGGGATTCTTCTCCAAGCACCGCATCACGATCGCTGACAGCGCCGCTGGAACACGCTTATTCGCCTCGTCGAGCGCGACAGGCTTCTCGTGCACCTGCTTGTATCCGACCGAGAACGAGTCGGCGCCATCGAAGGGCGGATAGCCGGCGAGCGATTCGTAGAGCATGATCCCCATCGCGTACACGTCGCTTCGGCCGTCGATGAGTTTTCCCATCGCCTGTTCGGGCGACATGTAGTGTGGCGTGCCCATTGCGCGGCCACTCGCCGTGAGTCGGCCGTGGAAACGCGCGGTGGCGATGCCAAAATCGGTGATGATCGCGTTGCCGTCTTCGTCGAACAGCACGTTGTCCGGCTTCACATCGCGGTGGACGATCCCGTGACGATGCGCGTAGTCGAGACCGGACGCGACTTGCGCCGCCGCGGCCGCCACCAGCAACGGATCTACGCTGCCCTGCTTCTGCACCTTGTCCGCGAGCGAGCCGCCGTCATAGTACGGCATCACCGTATACACGACACCGTCGGCTTCACCGTAGTCGAGAATCGGGCAGACATGCGGGTGACAGAGCTGAGCCGCCGATTCCGCTTCGCGACGGAAGCGCTCGGCGATCTCCGGGTCTTTTCCGAGATGCGCGTGGAGGACCTTGATCACGACGCGGCGCGCGAGCAACGCCTGCTCGGCGAAATACACCTCGGCCATGCCGCCGCCGCCGAGGCGACGAATAACGCGATATCGGCTGCCAGTCGCGCGACGAAGCTTCGACAACTCGGCGTCCGGCTGTTCGAAGGGCGCGGCGACCACCTCGGGGAGGGCGCCGGCGCACCGCGTACAGGCCGCGGCCGAGCCGCGGTTCCACGTCCCGCACTCAGGACAGAACATGAGTCACCGTTCAGCCCCCGAATTGCATGCGCACGAAATCGAACGGTGGCCATGGCCCACTGACATCGAGGGCGAGGCCGGGATTCCGTTGCCGCTGGTCGTCGACCGCGGCGACGAAATCATCCCAAAGCTCTCTATCGACGAGAAACGCGGAGCTGAGAACGATGCCGGTGAGCTGCTCCGATTTGAGCGGCACGGCGACCACCGCGTGACGTCGCAGCAGGCGCAACGACTCGGCGGCAGCGGCGGCGACGTCTGAACCGGTCTCTCGCTCTGATGCCGCGCCGTCGACCCGGCCGACATGTACGCGGGCGACGGCACGGTCCTCGACGAACGACAGTGCCTCTGTGAGCGTGATGTAGTGCAACTCCAGCCAGCGCGTCAGCGTTTCGCGCGACCGGAACACTGTGCCAACAGGGGCTGGGAGTATCGGTGCCTTGCCAAATATGTCATCGACCACGCGGCGATACTGCTCGATCGCTTCGCCACTGGGTTGCGTGGCGGAGTACTCGGCCGGTCCGACGATCGCGGCGAGATCACGAAAATGCAGCAGCTCGATATTCTCGAGCGGCGTGGCCTGCGCGTGGTGCTCGGCGTCGGTGATGCCAAAGAGTCGAAGCGCGTTAGGCATTCGGACTTGGATCGCAGATTTTCATCGGTTTGCCTTGCGCCTTTTCAACATGGGAGCCTGAAAATAGGACGACCACCCGGCTCGAAAATCAACATCCCTGGCCCGCTATCCCCTAGCCCCCAGCCCCTCCATCAACACCACGCATGCCTCGCCCACTCGCTCAGGGACATAACCCCCTTCGAGCGCGCTGACCAGACGTCCGCGACACCAGGAATCGGCGCGACTCGCCATCTCACGCGTCAGACGATCGACGTCGGGCATCTCGAGCGTGAAGCCGCCTAACGGGTCTCCCGCGAGCGAATCGAAGCCGGCAGAGATGAGCACCAGATCAGGGGTCCAGTCCCGAGTCGCGTCATCGACGGCGCCGAGGAACGCATGAACGTACCGATCCGCGGGAAGCCCAGGAGGCATGGGCACATTCCAGACCGTTCCGTGAGGGCCACGGTCCGCGGCAGCGCCGGTGCCGGGGTACCACGGCCACTGATGCATCGAAACGAATCGGATGTTCGGCTGGGCTTCGACGAGTGCCTGCGTGCCGTTTCCGTGATGTACGTCCCAATCGACGATCAGCACGCGATCTACGCCAGGCTTCGTCCGCGCGTAATGCGCGCCGACAGCGACGTTGCCGAAGAGGCAGAAGCCCATCGCGCGCGCACCGAGGGCATGGTGCCCAGGGGGACGCACGGCGCAAAAGCTTCGCGTCGCGCGGCCATCGATCGCCATGTCGACACCGTCGAGGACACAGCCTGCGCCCGCCGTGGCGGCATCCCACGAACCGGAGCTCGCGACCGTGTCGGGGTCGAGATGGCCCCCTCCATTTTCGGCGATCGCGCGGACGCGCGCGATGTAGTTGCCGTCATGGCAGAGGGCCAACTCGTCGACGGTCGCGTGACGCCCCTCGACGTGAACCAGGGCGTGAAAGAGCTCGGGATGATCGCGGAGCGCACGCGGAATCGCGCGGAGGCGACCGACATGCTCGGGGTGTCCCCAGCCCGTGTCGTGACGGCCGCAGTCGGCGTGAGAAATGAAGGCGACCGGCACGGAGAGGACAGATGCTAGGTGCTAGGTGCTAGGTGCGCCTAACGACTCGTCTAATCAGCGGACGGGGCGGCGCCTGCGGTGCGTGAGCAGAAGAATCGCGCCGCTGCTGATTCCGAGATCGGCGAGCGGCGAGGC
>DATEHJ010000318.1:0-3704 GCA_035279645.1 Gemmatimonadaceae bacterium | reverse complement strand
CACGCGCAAGGAAAGGACACCGTAGCGTCGTGCGTCTGGTTTCAGAATGGACGCCCATACCGCGCGGAGTATCGCAAGTTCAAGGTGCGCGACGTGCAAGGGATCGACGACTTCGCATCGATGAGCGAGGTCGTAACCAGATACTTTCGGCGCCGGCTCGACGAGGGGAAGTCGCTCCCCGATCTCGTGGTGATCGATGGTGGCAAGGGACAGCTCAGTGCCGCGCATGCGGCGCTGGACGCACTCAATCTTGGCACTCTGCCGCTGATCAGCCTCGCCAAACGAGAAGAGGAAATCTTCGCCGTCGGGCGGCCGGAATCGTTGCGACTCGCGAGACGGTCGCCGGCATTGCGCATCCTCCAGCAGGCGCGTGACGAAGCCCATCGTTTCGCGATTACGTTTCAACGCAAGCGCCGCGCGATGCGTACGGTGACGTCGGAACTGCTGCGCATTCCCGGCGTCGGCGAACGTAGGCGACGACAATTGTTGGAGGCCTTCGGCAGCCTGGAGGGTGTGCGAGCAGCGTCGCTGGAAGCCCTCGCCGCGCTGCCCGGCTTCAGCCTCAAATCGGCGGCAAAAGTTCAGGCGGCCCTTCTCGGTCCCGGCACCGTGATGGCAAAGGACGGTGAGATGCCACCCGAGGACCTAACGGCGGTTTCGACGACGAACCCCAATCAAAGCGAATCGTGAGTACCTGGCACCTTGAATGTTCGGCGTGCGCACACCAGGAGCGGGGCAACGCCGGCGCCACGGTGTGCCCGCAGTGCGGCCAGCCGTTTCTCGTGCGTTTCGAGTCAGCCCCACCACCACGTACGGCCGTTACACAGCGCTGGGACATGTGGCGCTACGCCAAGGTGATGCCACTCGCCGATGGCGAACAGCCGGTGTCGTTAGGCGAAGGGCTCACGCCGATGCACGACGCGCCACATCTGGCGAAAGAGATCGGCGTTCGCCGATTGTGGATCAAGGATGAAGGATTGAATCCCACCGGCTCGTTCAAGGCGCGTGGGATGAGCGCCGCCGTGACGCGTGCGCGTTCGCTCGGTGTTCCAGGCTTCGTCGTGCCGACGGCCGGCAACGCCGGTGCCGCCCTCGCCGCGTACGCCGCTTCCGCACGATTGCCAGCGCGGGTCTACGCCCCGGCGACCACGCCTCGTCCGATTCTCGACACCATTTGCGTTTTCGGAGCCGAACTCCATCTGGTAGAGGGACACATTGGCGACGCGGGAAAGCAAGCACGCGCGTTCGCCGCCGAAAGCGGGTATTTCGACGTGTCCACGCTGCGCGAGCCCTATCGCATCGAAGGGAAGAAGACAATGGGAATCGAGATCGCGGAGCAGCTGGGGTGGCGCTTGCCGACGCACATCGTGTATCCAACGGGCGGCGGCACGGGACTCATCGGCATGTGGAAGGTCTTCGCCGAGATGCGAACGTGGCGCTGGCTTGATTCGGAAGTTTCTTTGCCCAAGATGATCGTCGCGCAGGCCGAAGGTTGTGCGCCGATGGTTCGCGCCTTTGCTGCCGGTCAGGATCGTGGGACGCCGTGGGAGAATCCGACGACGGACGCGAGCGGGCTGAGGGTGCCAGCCCCTCTTGGTGACCGGCTCATCCTCCGCGCGCTGCGCGAGAGCGGCGGTGACGCGTTGGCCGTGAGCGAAGAGGCGATCGTCGCGGGCACTCATCGCCTTTCGCGCGCGACGGGCATCGACGCGGCGCCCGAAGGCGGCTGTGCGCTCGGGGTTACGGAACGGCTCGTGGCCGCGGGGCGTATTCCGCGCGACGCCGAGGTGGTCGTCTTCAATACGGGCAGCGGCGCATCCTATCGCGTGTAACGGCGGATCCATGAGAGTCGGCATCCTCGATCCCTTCAGTGGCATCTCGGGCGATATGACGTTAGGCGCCCTGCTCGATGTCGGCCTCGATCCCGACTGGCTGCGTGCACTCCCTAACGCGCTAGGCCTGGACGGCGTCGGTGTCCGCATCGCCGACGTCAAGCGCGGCGAGATCGCGTGCAAGAAGGTGGACTTCGACATTCCGCCCCAGCCGCACGGCCGTCATTTGAAGCACCTCCAAGAGATCGTTTCGCGGTCGACCGCGCCGGCGAAGGTGAAGGAGCGAGCGAATCGCGCATTCACCATGATCGCCGAACAGGAAGCGGTGCTGCACGGGACGACCGTGGAGCGCGTTCACCTTCACGAAGTGGGTGCGGTCGACGCGATTCTCGATGTCGTTGGAGGAGTGTGGGGGTTCGAGCTCCTCGGCGTCGAACGCGTTTTCTGCGGGGCGATCGCCACTGGCGATGGCGTCGTACAGGCGGCGCACGGGACGCTCCCGGTGCCCGCGCCGGCGACGCTGCGCCTCCTCGAGGGACAAGTCGTGCGCCCCGGCCCGGATGGCGCGGGAGAGCTGGTAACCCCGACCGGCGCCGCGCTCGTGCAAGTGTTGTCATCGGGGCCGCCACCGAGCGAGTACGTTCCGCTGCGCAGCGGGTTCGGTGCCGGTACGAAGGAATTCGTCGGCCGCGCGAACGCGCTGCGGCTGATCATCGCCGAGTACTCGTCAGGCGCGGGCGTCGTCGAAGATCTCGTTCAGCTGGGCTGCGACATCGACGACATGTCTCCCGAGTATCTGGCGGCCACCGCCGATCTGCTGCGCGAGGCTGGAGCTCTCGATGTGGTGCTCATCGCGACCATGATGAAGCGTGGGCGACCAGGAACCCGCATCGACGTGTTGGCTCGGCCAGACGAGGTCGATACCATGGAGGGACTGCTCCTCCGGGAAACGACCACGATTGGCGTGAGGCGGGTGCCCGTTCGTCGACGATCGCTTCCTCGAGAGATGGGCACAGTGGACGTTCTGGGTCATTCGGTGTCCATCAAAATCGTCCGGCTGCCGGATGGAAGCACACGTGCCAAACCCGAGTTTTCTGATGTGCAACGCGTGGCGCAGCAGACAGGACGGCCGCTTCGGGATATATTCCAGCTCGCTGCCGACCAAGCGGAACGGCACTAATTGCGATGGTGTAATGAGCGCGGGCGCTTGCCCGATTTTCGTGTTGCCAACGAGGAGAATTTGATGCTCGCTACCGCGAAGAAGGTACTAACGCCCCTTCTGCTGTCCGCGGCGGTCACAGCTGTGGCTGGCGCTCAGCAGAAGGCAAAGGAATGTGAAGTCGACGAAGGAAAGCCTGGAGAGGTTGCTCGCGCGATGCTCTCGCTGCAGGTCGCACAGAACGCGAAACCCGAAGACGCGCAAAAGCAGTTGAGAAACGCGATCGGGTCGCTCGAAAAGGCTGACAAGACCAAGAATCCAGTCGGCGTAAACTTCGTCTACGGCAAGACGCTCGTGATGTGGATGTCGCAGCCGAGCATGTCGACAGCGACGACGCGCGGAGCGTTGGGGTTCACGCAGAATCCGACACAGCCGATCGATCTCATCATGTCGATCGATTCCGCATTCAGCGCCGTCGAGAAGGCGATGCCCGAGTGCGTGAGCCAGACCAATGCCTGGCGCGCTCAGAAGGGATGGGTCTCGATGATCAACGACGCCATCCAGCAACTGAATGCCGACCACGCCGACTCGGCGGAATCCCTCGCGAAGCGTTCGCTGATTCTCAATCCGAACGCGCCGTACGGCTATATGGTGCTTGGCAACCTCGCGCAGAAGAAGAACCAGCCACGGCAGGCGATCGACTATTTCAAGCA
>DATEHJ010000317.1:0-5389 GCA_035279645.1 Gemmatimonadaceae bacterium | reverse complement strand
TGCGCCGAACCAGAGGACGAGGACGCCGAGCGACACTCCCGGGTGTCGCAAGGTGAGTATGCCGAACAGAATCGCGACGACGCCACGCACCGCCACCCATCCCCAATTCTTCCCCAATGTCTCCACCATATTCTCCTCCGCGTTGTCCCTCGCTACGCATCGTCCGCGTGCGGACTCGTGCCGGCGGAAGGCACTAGCGCTGCTTGCGCAAGGTAGACACAGACTGGGAGGGATGCTGTTGGGCTTTTGTCCGACGGAGAGTGGATCGCGCTCGGCGAACTCAGGTTGCCCGCTCGCGATCGCGAGTAATCCATTATCGGCGGCTGGGTGGGTGCCCTGTTCCGGCATCCGCGGCGCGTATTAAGACGGCGGCGCTCACCGCGCCGAGGAGCGCAAGGACAGCCGCGACGCGACTCACCAGCGGCAGACCGGTGGCGAACTTGTCTCCGGTCAAGATGCCGGCGCAGGCGACGGCGACGAGAATCGCCACGCGAGACGTCGCATTGTTGATACCGGATGCGATCCCGGCGTGCCGTTCGCTCACGGCGCTCATCACCGTCGTTGTGAGCGGGGCAACACTGATCGCCATGCCGAGGCTCGCCGTCAGCACACCAGGGAGTACGGTTACCCAGTACGAACCGGGCTTCGCCGCGCGAGCGAACAACAGTAGACCAACGGCGGCGATCGTTGGACCTAACGATAACGGCAGGTGCGGTCCATACCGATCGCTCAACCACCCCGCCCAACGCGACAACAGCGCCATCACGGCGACGAAGGGGAGCAGCGCCGCCGCCGCTCCGACCACCGTGTAGCCGTGAAGTTGAATGAGCGTGAACGGGAGCACGAACGTCGTGGCCCCGAAGGCGGCGTAGAGACACAGTGTCAGTAGATTCACGGCCGTGAATGTTCGCGAGCGGAAGAGCACCAGGGGCATCATGGGGTGTCGGCTGTAGTACTCGACCGCGACGAAGGCGAGGAGCAGGACGGCCGCGGTCGTTAGGCTCGCGATGACGCCTCTCGCCGAAAAACCGTCGGTGGACGCGTTGACGAGACCGATCACCAGAGCGAAGAGTCCCGCGGTTGCCAGCAGCGCTCCGAGCCAATCGATTCCACCGCTCTCCGGCTCGCCGCGACTCTCGGGCACTTTCGCCAGCGCGATCACGATCACCGGCACGGCCAGTGGAAGATTCAGGAAGAAGATCCAGCGCCAGCTGAATTGATCGGCTAGCCATCCGCCGATGAGCGGTCCGATCCCCGCGGCAATCGACGTGAGCGCGGCCCACGTGCCGATCGCGCGTCCGCGTTGCTCCGTCGGAAAGGTGGCACTGATAAGCGCCAGACTTCCCGGCACGAGCAGCGCCGCCCCAACACCCTGTCCTCCGCGCGCGACGATCAGTTGGTTGACGTTAGGTGCCAGCCCACACCACGCGGAGGCCGCGGCGAACATTGCCGTGCCGAGAATGAACACGACGCGTCGCCCCCATCGATCTCCGAGCGCGCCGCCGACGAGCAGGAGCGACGACAAGAACAGCATGTATGACTCGATAATCCACTGCGCCGCGCTCGGACTCGCACCCAACTGCTCGCGCATCACCGGTAGCGTGGCGTTGACGACGGAGCCATCGATGAACGTCATGCTCGAGGCCAGAATCGTCGCGACGAGAACGCCGCGTCGCGCGGCGGGCGAGCAAGGTTGTGCCTCTCGCGTCGAGTGCGCCGCCCCCGCTTCGCAGGGCAGCCTGCTGATGCTCACGGTCGGTGGTACCTAACGATCACGAGTCAAGTGGTGTCGCGAGATTGAACGCTCTGCCGCCGAATGCCCCCCGGGCATTTCGTCCGAGCGAACAACGTGCCATTGACGCCCGTCGCATGGAGTCACAGCTTTGCCCGTCTCTTTTCGGTTGGCATTTTTGTGAGAGTTCAAAAAGTGCTCACCGGCGCGCTCCTCTGGGTCGCGCCGGTCATGCTGAGTATCGCATGCGGCGACGACGCCGAGAGTCCGAAGTATCACCCTATCGGCGTCAGCGTCAGTGTAATTGGCACGCCAACGTTCTCGATTGGCCAGGCGAGCAGCGGCTATCCGCTGGCGGAGTGCATCGTCGCGCTCTCCGGGCAGGCGGCGGGGATCGGGACCGCCACGTGGCAGGACGCGACCTTTTACTGGTACAGCGGGCTCGATCGAACGAAGCTCCAGGATTCCGTCGTCGTGTCGGCCGCGGATGTGCAAGCCAGCTGGAACAACGTCACCATTTCGTCGTCGGAGTCGGAGCAGGGCGGCTGGCACGTCTCTGACGGCCTGCCCTTCGATATGGAGATTGCCCTTCGGTACACGGCGTCGCCCTCGACCGCGCTGCAGTCCACGCGCACGCGATTCACCTGCGGCCCTGCCGTTCCTCAGGGCACCGTCGCGCCACCGATGCTCTCACAACCAGCACTCGCTCAACAGCGCGTGCGATGGGAGCCGAGCGACACGCTCGACGTCGAGTTTCAAGCGTCGAGCACGACTGGCCTCTGGCTGACCTACGCCGACTTCTCCGGTGCGTTCTCGTCCGGTGCAGTCTTCGGTGAATCACTGCAGTCGGCGACGCAGCGTGTCGTCAGCATGCAGATTCCCGCCGCGGCGGCGTTGGGCAGACCCGCGGTGACGACGATCTTCGCGGTGGACGCGTTCGGCCAGGAGGTCCAACAATCGGTGCAAACTTCACCGCTCGTCGGGATCAGCCCGCCCACGACGTCCGCTTCGATCGCGTCGCCGACGACCTTGTTCCGGTCCGACCGCGCGCCGTGGCGAGCGGCGCCCTCGCGGCCCCGTCCCTTGCACGCGGCCTTGCGCGAATCGATCTCGGAGGACAAGAAGAGACTGCGACCCTGAGGAGCTCACGGGATGACCCGCAACCGCCGATTCACAGTGACGCTTTTCCTGGTGATCATCGGCGGTTGCGCAACGAGCGCGCACCACGTCACGACCGGCACTGTGCCGCGCGCGCGGAAGCCGCGCGTCGTCGTCACCACCGACCCCGAGCTCGACGACTCGAATTCCCTCGTTAGGTATCTGCTCTTCAGCACCGACTTCCGAACCGAAGGGCTGATTTACGCCAGCAGCGGCTTCCATTGGAAGGGCGACGGCACTGGAAAGAGGTGGTCCATGCCGAACCGCGAGTACTCCCGCTTCGGGCTCAATCTCTGTCCGTGCGAATCGTGGCGCTGGTCGCCTAACGAACGCTTCATCGACAACGCCGTGGAGACGTACGCGCGGGTGTATCCGGACCTGCGCGTGCACGATCCAAGTTACCCGACGCCCGCCGAGCTCGAGTCGAAGATTCGATGGGGCAACGTCGAGTTCGACGGCGACATCTCCAGGGACAGCCCCGGCTCGGACCTGATCAAAGCGTTACTCCTTGACGATGAGCCGGGCCCGCTCTACCTGCTTGCCTGGGGTGGCGAGAGTACGATCGCTCGCGCGCTGAAGTCGATTCACGATCAATACGCCGCCACGCCACCGTGGCCCGCCGTCTACGAAAAGATCTCGCGCAAGGCGATCCTCTCGGCTTCCGGGGACCAGGACGACACGTACGCGACCTACATCCGACCCAACTGGCCTGATATTCGGTTCCTGCCGACTGGTGCGGGCGCAGTACCGCTGGCGTATGGCGCGAGCGCCGCCTCGAGCGCCGAGAACGCGACCTACTATGGCGTTGACTGGACGCGAGAGAACATCTCGAGCTGTGGCCCGCTCGGCGCCTTCTACCGCGTGTGGGGTGACGGGAAGCAGATGGTGAAGGGAGATATCTTCGACTACTTCGGCTTGTCGGGATACACAGTCGCTCAACTCCGCGCGATGGGCTACATCGTCTGGACGCCGCCGCGTCCGAAAGGCGAGTTCATCGCCGAGGGCGACACCTTCACGTACCTGAACCTGATCGACAACGGATTGTTAGGCTACGACGACGGCACGCCCGGTGGCTGGGCGGGACACGACGCCGTTGCCAGCACCGCCAGCCCTCCATCACCCGAGCCGAACTTCACGCCCGCCGCGCAGAACGCGTTCGCCGCTCGCATGAAGTGGTCGGTGACGCCGACCTACGCCGTCGCCAACCATGAGCCCACCGTGGCGATTCGGGGACCCTCGCGAATCTCCGCCGGCGCGGGAGAGACGATTCACCTCCAGGGCATCGCAAGCGATCCGGATGGGAACCGCGTGACCGTGAAATGGTGGCGTTGGAGGAACGTCGATTCGTATCCAGGCCAGGTCACGCTCTCGAACCCCGGGTCGCTCGAGACGAGTATGCAGGTGCCAGCTGACGCGATTGCAGGCCAGACGATCCAACTGGTCCTGGAAGCGACCGACAATGGGACTCCCGCACTCACCCGCTATCAGCGCGTCACTGTCATGGTTGTCGCACCATGAAATTGACCATCCGCCCGCTCACGCCAGATCTCTGGCCCGCGCTCGAGGATCTCTTCGGCGCGCGCGGCGCATGCGGTGGCTGCTGGTGCATGTACTGTCGCATCGGAAGCGAGTACAAGCGACGCCCGGCCGCGGCGAACAAGGCCGATCTGCGTGAGATCGTTAGGCAAGGACCGCCGCCCGGGCTCATCGCGTTCGACGGCGATCTCGCCGTCGGTTGGTGCCAGCTCACACCACGCGACGACGTGCCCTGGCTCGACCGCACCTGGCGATTGGCGCGGGTCGACGACCTCCCGGTGTGGTCGCTTTCATGTATGTACGTACGTATCGGCTATCGGCGACGCGGTGTTTCCAGGGGCCTGCTCGACGAAGCAGTGCGGGTCGCGAGGCGTGCGAAGGCCGCGGCGCTGGAGGCCTATCCGTTCGATGCCGCGGTCTCGCCGAGTTCGACGAGTACGGGCTACGCCTCGACGTTTGCCCGCGCTGGCTTCAAGGTGGTCGCGCGGCGCATCCCGGCGCGTCCGATCATGCGCCACGATCTCAAGAAGATCACCTAACGATCTCGCCGACGGCGGGCGATTCGTGATTGTTTTTGGGCCACCGCGATCTCGGCGCCGCACGCCACCTTCGAGCGTCTGCCTGAATGCCGCGACGACGGATCGCGATTGCGCAATGAGGAATCACGAATCACGCGAATTGCTCGAATTGTCTTGCGACGGGAGAGGTCCAATGCCCGAGGCAAACAATGCTAAGTCTTGTGCTCGCGCGCAGGCCCCTGTCTCGCCGGCGAACCACGCGCGCAATTCGCGTAATTCGTGATTCCCATCTGCTCCAGCGCGATCTCGGCGCGGACCCCAGCTTCGCGCGTGCCCAAAGCCTGACCAAAAACGCTAGCTGTGTGTCCGCGCCAGAGACGCGCCATTTGATTGCCAACGCCGTGCACCGGTGCTATACTCCAGTTCTAGCGATACGCGTCGCGCG
>DATEHJ010000316.1:0-3980 GCA_035279645.1 Gemmatimonadaceae bacterium | reverse complement strand
CACGCATTCTCGTTTTCGGGGAGGACGTCGCCGATATCTCGCGCGAGGAATACGCCGGCAAGGTGAAGGGCAAAGGCGGCGTCTTCAAAGTCACATGGGGTCTGCAGAAGGAGTTCGGCGGCGCGCGCGTGTACAACTCGCCACTCGCGGAAGCGAACATCGTCGGCCGCGCGATCGGACTCGCGCTGCGCGGCTTCAAGCCGGTTGTCGAGATTCAGTTCTTCGACTACATCTGGCCGGCGTACATGCAGCTCCGCGATGAGCTCTCGACGATGCGCTGGCGATCGAATGGCGCGTTCAGCTCGCCCGTGGTCGTGCGTGTGACGTATGGCGGCTACATTCGAGGCGCGATCTATCACTCTCAGACCGGTGCGTCGCTCTTCACGCACTGTCCTGGGCTGCGGGTCGTGTGTCCGGCGACGGCGCTCGATGCGAACGGCTTGCTGCGCACCGCGATTCGCTGCGAGGATCCGGTGATATTCCTCGAGCACAAGCATCTCTATCGCCAGACTTATAACAAGGCGGCGTATCCGGGCCCGAACTTCATGATTCCGTTCGGCAAGGCGAAGGTGGTGCGCGAGGGCACCGACGCTACGATCGTCACGTACGGCGCGACGGTCCAGCGCGCCTTCGCGGCGGCGAATCAGTTAGCCGATCAAGGCATCAGCGCGGAAGTCATCGACCTGCGCTCCTTATCGCCGTGGGATCAGGAACGCGTGTACGAGTCCGTGAAGCGGACGAACCGCGCGATGGTGCTATACGAGGACTCACTCTCGTGGGGCTATGGCGCGGAGATCGCCGCACGAATCGCCGACGATTGCTTCGCGTGGTTGGATGCTCCCGTGAAGCGGGTTGCGTCAGCCGACACGTACGTCGGCTACGCGCCGCAGCTCGAGGACGCGACTCTGCCGCAGGTCGACGGGATCAAGCGCGCCGTGGAGGAGCTCGTCGCGTTCTAGTTCCTTGACATGTCGCGACGCCCGATCGAATCTTGGGCGTCGATGTGGTGCCGACGCCTCCGACAGGAGGCGTCTTCATTTCAAGCCTCCTTTCTCATGCGCTGCTTGGCATTGCGCGTCGTTTCGACGCTGTCGCTTGCAGTCGTTGCACTCAGTTGCACTGAATCGCCGACAAGCACACGACGCGCGGCGTTGCGGGTGGCACTGTCGCCGCAATTCACGCCACAGCAGCGAGCGATCTATCAGCGCCTCGGCGCGTTCGGTGTGACTCTGGACAACGTGCACGTGGTGGTGCGTGAGGAGCCCGTAGGAGGAGAAGTCGGTCGCGTTTTGAAGGACACGACTATCGCCTTTCCCGCGAGCGCGACGCAGCTCACGATCGATCTCGACCTCGAGCTTCAGGGATCGCAGCAAGAGGTCGTGGCGAGCGTCGACCTCCGGCAGGCAACGACGACGTATTTCTCGGGGACTCAGGATTTTCTGGCGCAGTTAGGCGAGACGGCGACTTCTCCAGAGCCGATCTTCTTGTCGTACGTCGGCCCCGGCGCGAGCGCGGCGTTCATCAGCATCAGTCCCCAACCGGCCACCCTGGCACTCTCGGGGGCGTTCCAGTTCGTGGCGAACGCGTACGACTCGCAAGAGCGGCCCGTCACGGATCTGCCGATCACCTGGAGTACGAGCGACGCCACGATTGCGACGGTCTCGGCGACAGGGCTCGTAACGGCGACCGCGAAGGTTGGCGCAGTGACGATCAGCGCGAACGGCCTCAATGGCATTTCGGGGAGCGCGACGATCAACGTGCAGTCGGTCGTGAAGCTCGTCGTCACCCAGGGTGACAACCAAACCGGCGTGGCCGCGGGCGCTCTGTCGGTGAAGTTCACCGTGCAAGCCGTCGACGCGAATGGCAATCCGGTCATCGGCGCGACGATCAACTTCGCCACCGCTGCTGGGCAAGGCAGCATTTCGCCGGCGAGCTCGACGACGGACGCGAATGGCTCCGCCGGAACAACGATGACGCTCGGTCAACTGGCTGGGACGTACACGTTCACGGCGTCGGTGTCGGGAACACCGGCGGCGACGGCGCGCGTGGCGGCGACGGCGACCGCAGCCGGCGCCGCCGCGTTAGGCATCATCAGCGGCAGCAACCAGGCGGACACTATCCTCGCCACGCTCGCTCAGCCGTTGAGCGTCAAGGTTACGGATACGTTCGGCAACGCCGTTCCGCAGCAACCAGTGGATTTTCAGGTGACTTCCGGCCAGGCAGGGCTACTCATCGGCGGCAGTACAACGCCGCAGACGCTCGTTCACGCGTCAACGGACGCCAACGGCGTTGCGCAGGCGACGCTCAGGGCTGGGACGTTGGCTGGAACTATCACTGTCAGCGCCACCGCCGTACAGACCACGACCGCGCCTGTCACATTCACGACGACTATCCGGCCGGGGCTCACGAAGTCATTGGTGGTGCAAGCCGGGAATGGTCAGACCGCGATCGTAGGTACTGTGCTGGCTACCGCGCTGAGCGTGGTGGTCAAGGACGCAGGCGGAAATCCGACGCCCGGCGTCGCCGTGACATTCACTGCGTCGCCATCGAGTGGAACGGTGAGCACGGGCACCACTTTCACGACAAGTGTCACGACCAATGCGGACGCGACCGGTACCGCGAAAGTGAGCTGGAAGCTCGGAGCACTCGCCGGTATCGACACACTCACCGCGTCGGTGGGGGCGCTGCCTCCGGTGCTGTTCATCGCGAGTGGGACTCCTGGGCCGGCATCCGTCGTATCGGCTCTTACGCCCGCCGACACCACGGTAAACCCGGGGCAGCAGTTGGATCTCATGGGGGTGAAGGTCACAGACGGCGTTAACGGAGTGGACGGCATCGCCGTGACGTTCACGGCATTGATCGGCGCGTGCACATTCGCGGGGGGCGCGACTCAGCTCAGCGTCACTACAGCCGACGGAGGCTTTGCGTCGGTGCAGCCGGTGCTTTCGCCTAACGCGACGGCGCCTTCCTCGTGTGCGGTGGAGGCGAACGCCACGAACCAAAGCGTGCCCCTTGGCAGTCCGATTTGGTTCAAGCGCTACCTCGTCGATCCCGCGAGCACGATCCGGATTTTTACCGGTGCGGGCAGCACAGCCTGGAACGACGCGAAGAACTGGTGGAAGGGTGTCGTGCCGGCAACGACCGACGTGGCCTGGATTCCGAGCGCATCGGCCGTGTCGCATCCCGCGCTGCTCGACGTGCCGCGGACGATTGCGTCGCTCATCACGGAGGGCGCAGGACAGCTCGACCTCAATAAGAATACGCTGACGCTTGCTCAAAACTTGGACGCGAGCGCGGGCGGGGTCGTTCAGAATGGGACATTGCAGATGAACGGCAAAGGCGCCCTCGCGACGGGGGCAATTCAAGCGGCATTTGTCCAAGGAACGCCCGGGTGCGGCCTCGGCTCATCGCTGAGCGTGGGCGCCACCGGATTCCTCGTCAGCGGTACCTTCACCGCGAACTGCAGTGTCGATGCGACGAACGGTTCGCTGAGCATCAACGGCCCAGCGACGTTCACGGGTCAAGGGGCGTTGTTCACCGGCGCGAATAGCATCGTCAATTTCCTCGGCGACGTCACCTTCGCTGGAGGGGCGAACTCGCTCGGAGGGGGCGTCATTCAGGTCACGGGCAACTTCCAGCAGATAGCGCCGTCGACTTTCGCGCCGGTTGCCGCGACGCAGATGATTTTCACCGGTACCAATGCGCAGACGATCACGCTTGCCAACAATCAATCGTCGATCCCGAATCTGTGGATCGAGAATTCGGTTGGCGTGACACTCAATCCGCTCACGACTCCGGGCGTGCTGCCGGTCACGAACACAATTGTCCTCACCAACAATTCGAAGCTGACGTTTGCCGCCAGTGCTCAAGCCCTCGTGAGCATTGGCACGCAGGGGCCGCCGGCATTGGTGCTCTTCTCGGGATCAGTGCTCACGCTCAACTCAAATTCTCTGCTGCGTTTCGGCACACCGACGCCCGGT
>DATEHJ010000315.1:0-2444 GCA_035279645.1 Gemmatimonadaceae bacterium | reverse complement strand
TCGCCCCGCCGCGACGATGAGAATGTCGGCGCCGCGCGTGTGCGACGCGAGATCGCGCGTTCGACTGTGGCAAACGGTGACTGTCGCGTCCGCGAAGGGACCCTGCTGCATCATGAGCGCCGCCATCGGCTTTCCGACGATGTTGCTCCGACCGACGACCACACACTCCGCGCCACGCGTCTCCACCTCGCACGCCTCGAGCATGTATTGTATCCCCGCCGGCGTGCACGGCACGAACCCATCTGTCTCGCCGATGAGCAACTTTCCAACATTCACCGGATGAAAACCGTCGACGTCCTTCTGCGGCAGAATCCGCCTTAGAAGGACGTCAGCGTCTATATGACTCGGGAGCGGCATCTGCACGAGGATGCCGTGCACGGCCTCATTCTCGTTCAGCTGCTCGACATGCTCGAGGAGTTCGCCCTGGCTGATCGTCGATGCCAGGCGGATCGTGTCACCGGCCATGCCGAGCTCGCGGGACGTGGCTTCCTTGCTTCGCACGTACACCGCGCTCGCCGGATCGTCGCCGACGAGAATGACGCTCAGCCCTGGTGTGACACCGCGCGCCGCGAGCGTCTCCACCTCCGCGCGCACCTCCCTCTGCACGCGCTCGGCGATCGCCGCTCCGTCGATGATATTCCCGCGAACGGGCGAAAAGGTGTTCGGTGCGACATCAGCGCGCAAAGTCCACTGCCCTCGTCTCGCGAATGAGCACGACCTTGATCTGACCGGGATACTGCAGCTCCGTCTCGATGCGGCGCGCGATCTCCTCCGACATCGTCGTCATGCGAACGTCGTCGACGTCGTCGGGCATAACGATCACCCGCACTTCGCGCCCCGCTTGTATCGCGTACACTTTGTCCACGCCCTTGTAGCTCGACGCAATTCTCTCCAGACCTTCGAGTCTCTTGACGTAGGTCTCGAACGCTTCGCGACGCGCACCGGGTCGCGATCCCGAGATGGCGTCGGCCGCTTGCACCAGGACGGACACCTCGGTCTCGTGAGGCACGTCGTCGTGGTGCGCCGCGATGCAATTTACGATGAGCGGATTTTCTCCGTACTTCGTCGCGACTTCGACACCGAGCTGGACGTGCGTCCCCTCGTGCTCATGCGTGAGCACTTTGCCGACGTCGTGCAGCAGCGCGCCGCGCTTCGCCAGATTGACGTCGAGTCCCAACTCGGCGGCCATCATCCCAGCGAGCCAGGACACTTCCTTCGAGTGCTGCAGAATGTTCTGGCCGTAGCTCGTGCGCCAATGCATGCGTCCCACGAGCTTGATCAGCTCGGGGTGCAGCCCGTGAATACCCGTCTCGTACGCGGCCTGCTCGCCGATCTCCAGAATCTGCGCGTCGACTTCCTTGCGCGACTTGTTGACGACCTCTTCGATGCGTCCGGGGTGAATGCGTCCGTCCGACACGAGCTTCTCGAGCGCGAGCCGCGCGATCTCACGACGGATCGGATCGAAGCACGACACCACGACCGTATCGGGCGTGTCGTCGATGATGACGTCGACGCCCGTGGCGAGCTCGAACGCACGAATGTTCCGCCCCTCGCGGCCGATGATGCGCCCCTTCATTTCGTCATTCGGCAGTGAGACCGCGGACACGGTACTCTCCGCCGTGTGCTCGGCGGCGATGCGCTGAATGGCGAGCGCGACGATTTTCTTTGCCTCGCGCTCGGCGTTTCGACGGGCCGTCTCGCGGATCTCGCGCATGCGATTGGCGGCATCGGCGTGGGCTTCCTCCTCCATGCGCCGGATGAGCTCCGCCTTCGCGTCTTGAGCGGACATGCCGGCCATCTGCTCCAGCCGACGGCGCTCTTCGGAGATCAGTACCGTCAATTCCTCTTCGCGCTGCACGACGGTTTTCTCACGCCGGCCGAACTCGCTTGCTCTCCGCCCGAGGTCGCGGTCGCGCTGCTCGAGCACATCGGACTTTCGATCGAGGACCGTTTCGCGTTCGGTAATGCGCCGCTCTTCGCGCTCGACCTCTTCGCGACGTCCGCGGACCTCGGACTCGAATTTCTCCCGGAGCTTGATGAGCTCTTCTTTACCTGAGACGATTGCGCTCTTGCGGAGGTTCTCCGCCTCCCGCTCGGCGTCGGAGACGATTCGCTTCGAAGTCTCCTCAGCGGTCGACTTGGTCAGGGCGAGCCGCTTTACTTCGGCCGCCACTCCAATTCGTCGTCCAATAAAGAAGAAAGCCGCCGAGGCGACTAACAGTGCGCCAAGCGCGGCAACGAGAGTTTCGCTCATATGGATCTATGCTCCACCGCGGAGTGGGCCGCGGAGTAGGAGTAACCGCCGCAGGGCGCATCTCGAGCGCTCGACCGATCTCGCGCCGGCGAAGGGCACGGGTAGGGTTGAGCTAACTATAAAGAGCGCTTGAACCTACGGCGGGGCTTGCTACCGTCGAGAAGGTACGACGAGCAGAAGCAAAAGGCAA
>DATEHJ010000314.1:0-3545 GCA_035279645.1 Gemmatimonadaceae bacterium | reverse complement strand
CCTTTTCTTGCCCTGGCCCGGTGCTGCGTGGCAGAGGCCGGTACCGGTCTTCCTATGGTTCGGATTCGGCGTCCTCGCGTACCAAGTGACGATGCAGGCGGCAAGCGTCGCCCGTATCCGGCTTGCTTCGATGCTGCTCGTCGGCTACGACGTGATCTCGGCGCTGCTGCTCATCTACATCTACTGGTCGACCGTGCCGGCCGCCTGGGCGGGCATGCTCACGATCATCGTGTACGCCGCGACCCGAGAGGGCGAAAAGGGCGCGGCGGTGACCGGCGTTTTGGCTACCCTCATGCTCTTCGCCGGATATATCTTCCGTCAAACCGGTTCGTTCGGCGATGTCGCCGCCTACAACCTCATCGCATCCGTGGCGTACACGTGGATCACCGTACTCATGACTGCCATGCTCGTTCGCGCGACCATAGCGCGGACCGACATGCTTGCCGCTAGGCAGTCGACGCTTGAGACGGCGGTGGCGAGCGAAGGCGCCAAACGCGCGGAGTACGAGGCGCAGGCCGACACGTTACGCCGCGTGGTCGAACTGGCGGTTACGCTGCTGCGCGAGCGAGAACTGCACGCGCTGCTCGATCGCGTGCTCGCTGTCACCCTGCGCACGTTCGGTTTCCGGTGCGGCGCGATACTCGTCGCCCAGCGCGAGCGCGAGACCTACGAATACCGCACGGTGTCTGGCTATCCCGACAACGTCGCAAAACGACTACTGGGGCGAGAAGTCTCATTCGCGCAAGTCGAGATAAAACTCGACCGCAGGTTCCTTATCGCACCGTCGGTCTACTACGCGCCGATAGAACGTCACACGTGGCACACCGATCCGGAACTGTGCTTCAACCCCGAAAGGGCCACCGGTCAACGAACGGCTCCCGGCGCGTGGCACGCGGCCGACACGATCGCGGTGACGCTGACGTCGTCATCGGGAGAAGTGATCGGATTGCTCTGCCCCGATGAACCCGAAGACGGCCTCGTGCCGTCACCGGCGACCATGCGCAACGTGGCGCTCTTCGCGCGCCTCGCGGCTGCGGCCATCGAAAACGTGCATGTCTTCTCGCACGAGCAGCACCGCGCCATCGCGCTCGAGCGGCGGTCGACCGATGCGGAGGCGCTCGCCGAACAGCGCCGCCGGCAGGCCGATCGGCTCGCGCGCATCCTCGACGTCACGGCTGCTATCTTCAGCGAACGCGATCTCGACACCATGTTGCGCCGGATCCTCACCGTCACGCTCGATACGTTCGGTTTTTCCGCCGGATCGATCCACACCCTCGAGGCCGATAGGGGCACGTTCGTACGCCGCGCCGCCCTCGGCTATCCAGGGCAAGTCGTCGGCAAAGAGACGTCGGCTGCGGAGATGCGCCGAATGATGACGGCGCGCGGCAAGTACCGCGATACATATTACTACGTGCCGATGGAGCTGAATATCGACGGCGGCATCACGCGCCACGAAGACCTCGTGGTGCTGCCGCGCATCCAGCCCGGGGATTGGCACGAATTGGATCTCTTGCTCTTCCCGATCCTAAACTCGCGCGGCGATATGATCGGGATCCTCTCGCCGGACGACCCGAAGACGCATCTCGTGCCCGACGATGAGACCGTGCGCACGATCGAAGTGTTCGCCCAGCTCGCGGGGCTGGCGATCGAGACCGCGCGGATGCGCGAAACGGATGTCGCCGCGGCGAGAAGTCACAGCGGCAGGTAAGCTTCGTACTCCCAAGGATGGACTTGTAAGCGGTACGATTCCCACTCGGCAAGCTTGGCCTCGCGAAAGCGATGATACGAATGGTCGCCAAGCGCGGCTTGCACGAGCTGGTCCTGGTCCAGCGCGGCGATCGCTTCCTGTAACGATGCGGGCACCTGCTCGACGCCGAGCACCAGTCGCTCCGCCTCAGGCAGCATAGCGACGTTCGCGTCCACCGAATCGCCGGGCACCAGCTTTCGGCGAATGCCGTCGAGGCCGGATGCGACCACGCACGCCAGCGCAAGATACGGATTGCACGATGGATCGGGCAAGCGAAGCTCGACGTGCGCGCCCGCACCGTGATCGGACGGAACACGCACGAGCGCGCTCTTTGCGCGGTGCGACCACGAGGCATAGGATGGTGCGTCGTAGCCTGGTACCAGGCGCTTATATGAGTTGACCGTCGGATTCGTGATGGAGGTGAATCCGCGGGCATGCGCGAGCAGCCCCGCGACGTACGCAAGTCCGGCTTCGCTCAGTTCCGGTCCGGCAGGTCCGCCCGAATCGGTTGCGCCCGCGACCGTGAAGGCGTTCACGCCATCGCGCGCGAGGTATTGCGTGAAATGGAGGCCGCTGCCGTCTTGGTCGGCGTGCGGCTTGGGCATGAACGTGGCATGCAGACCATGGCGCGCGGCGACCGTTTTCACGACGAAGCGAGCGGTGGCGACCGCGTCGGCGAGCGCGAGGGCATCGGTGAATGCGAGGTCGATCTCGTGCTGACCGCGCGCGACTTCATGGTGCGTCGCTTCCACGCGAATGCCCATCTCTTCGAGCGCGAGCGACACGTCGCGGCGCGCGAGGTCGCCGCGATCGATGGGGCTCAGATCGAAATACGATCCGCGATCGGCCGTCGTCCGTGTCGGCTGGCCATCGGCTCCGCTTTCGAACAAGAAGAACTCGACTTCGGCCGCGACGTGGACGCTGAATCCGTCGACATGGGCCGCTTCGATGGTGCGGCGCAGCGTGCCGCGCGGATCGCCCTCAAACGGTGTGCCGTCAGGATTCATGACATCGCAGATAAGGCGAGCTTCGAGCGGCGCTCCTTCGACCGTCGGCAACACCGCGAACGTTCCGGGGTCGGGCGCGAGGTACATGTCCGCCTCTTCGAAGCGGACGAAACCTTCGATGCACGAGCCGTCGAACACGACGTTGCCGTCGAGCGCGGCGTCGAGCTCCTTGAGCGGGATAGCCACGTTCTTCGTGATGCCGTGAATATCGCTGAATTGCAGCCGAACGAACCTTATGCCCAGGTCCTTCGCGCGTTTGACGAGATCGCGTTTGCTCATGGCGTTTTCTAGTCCTCGCCGCGTTGCATTTGGCGTATGGCGAGCGCCGCTCGCACGGAAAGCTGGTCCTTGGGCGTCTTGAGATCGATCTTCAAGATATGCGCGATCTGGTTGAGGCGATAGAAAATCGTGTGGCGATGTACGGACAACTTCTCGGCCGCTTCCTTTACGTTCTCACCCACATCGAAATAGAGACGCAATGTCTGCAGAAGGTCGGTGCGATGCTTTCGGTCGTAGGCGGCGAGCGGTTCGAGCTGAGCGTCGGCAAAGGCGCTGAACGCTTCGCGGTTCGCACCAGCGTTTAGAAGCGCGAACACCCCAAGGTCGCTGTACGTCGTGACCGTGCCATGCCCGAAGAGACGGCATCCCAACGTGAGCGCTTGCCGCGCCTGATCCACAGACAGGGGCAAGGCGAGCGGATCAGTGTGATGGGCGCCCACGCCGCACGCGACGGACCGCACGACGCCCTGCTGCGTCAACACCCGGACGGCGTGCTGCGCCGTTTGACGTGC
>DATEHJ010000313.1:0-3032 GCA_035279645.1 Gemmatimonadaceae bacterium | reverse complement strand
TCATCACCGACATCCGCCGGCAGAACATGATCGAGCACCTGATGTACAAGGCGGTGATCGAGCTGTCCCCGACGCGCGCGGAGTTTCTGTCGTTGCTTTTCTCGCGTCCGCGGCCAGCGGGCCTCGCCGACACGACTGGCGCGCCCGCCTTGTTGCAAGCGTATCTCACCGCGCCGTCGGACAGCGTTCAATACCGAAAAAATCTCGCGACGATCAAGCAGCAGCTCGTCGACCGACACCACTTCGCGCTCTCCGCCGACGACCTCGCGTCGCTGACCTACGTATACGACGCGTTCTTCGACGCCGGACCGGAGCTCAACTACTCCTTTTCGATCGGACGACAGGGACGTGCCGGCTACTTCGGCCGGCGCATGCCGACCTACGCCGAACTGATGTCGGAGACCGACGCGTTAGGCATGCATCGCGGCTATCTCGCGACCGAGGAGGGCTACCGGACGCTACGCGAGCTGGAGCTCAACAACCTGCTGGTGCCGATCGTCGGCGACTTCGCCGGCGACAAAGCGCTGCGCGCTGTCGGCGCATACCTCAAGCAGCACAACGCGACCGTGACCGCATTCTACACGTCGAATGTCGAGCAGTACCTCTTCCAGCAGGCGGATGACTGGAAGCATTTTTTCGCGAACGTGGGGACGCTGCCGCTGGACGCGAGGAGCACGTTCATTCGCGCCGTGTTCAACTACATGGGCTTTCGCGATCCCTCGTCAGGCATGCCGGGCCCGCGGTCGACGACGATGCTCTCGCCGATCCAGGATGTCTTGAAGGCGGTCGAGGAGGGAAAGATCCAAACGTACTACGACGTCATCCAACTCTCGACTGCTCCGGCTCCGGCGCCGGACGAGCGTTAGGCACCGACCGCTCGGCGTGCGCCTCGCCTCTTGGCCGGCGCATGCGATAGATGAGGTAGATGACGACGGCGATGTTGACGAGGAACGTCGCGAACTTGATCACCGACGGGCGGTGGTAGATCTCCCACACCTCGAAGGGGATCAGTGAGCCTGTCAGCACGACCGTGAGATACTCAGCCCATCGTCGCTCGAGCCAGAGGCCGACTCCCTCCGTGGCGAAGAGCGCCGCGTAGAACAAGGCCACCAGCCCGAGTGCGGCGATCCGCGATCGGCTGAGTCCCGTGACGAGCATGAGCGCGCGTCGCACCAGCTGCTGTCCGGTGGTGAACGCGAGGTCGGAGCCCCAGTCGCGTGCGCGATCGGCGATCCCCTCCTGCATCAGGCCGAACGCGCCAAGCGCCGCCAGCAGGAAGAGAAAGGTCTTGAGAAATTTGAAAATCGCGATCGCCCGGATGAATCGATCGCGATTGTGTGGCTGCGCGGCTGAAGTGGACTCCATGAAACCTGTATCTAGAGGTGCTAGGTGCTAGGTGCTAGGTGCTAGAAGTAGGGCTAGCACCTAACACCTAGCACCTAGCACCTTAGTCCGACAATGCCACGTGTCGCCCTCACCCGCGCCGTCAGCGCGAGCCTGGCCAACTGCGAGCTTACCTACCTCGCGCGCGAACCGATCGATCTGGATCGCGCGCGTCGACAACATGCGGCCTACGAAAAGCTACTGACCTCCTTCGGACGGAGCATCGTACGCCTGCCAACCCTCGACGAACAGCCCGACGCCGTCTTCGTCGAGGATGCAGCGATCGCCCTCGACGAGCTGGCGGTTGTCGCCCCAATGGGGGCCGCGAGCCGGGTCCCTGAATCACGAACCATCGAGGACGCGCTTGCAAAATACCTTCCCGTGAAGCGCCTCACGCGGCCCGCGACGCTCGACGGTGGCGACGTGCTGCGCGTCGAACGCCGAATCTTCGTCGGCATCTCCCGTCGCACGAATACCGCCGCAGTCGAGCAGCTCACGCGGCTGCTCGGCCCTTACGACTACGAGGTGATCCCGGTGTCAGTGGCCGGTGCGCTGCACCTGAAGTCGGCGTGCACGTCGGTGGGCGGGCAGGGACTGCTCGCGAATCCCGAGTGGGTCGACGTCAGGCCGTTCGCGCATATGGAGATCATCCCCGTGGACCCCTCCGAGGCATGGGGCGCAAGCGTGCTCGACGTCGACGGCCGCGTCGTAATGCTCACCGGATTCCCAGGCACAGCCGGCACGCTCCGCGATCGCGGGCTCGACGTACACGAGATCGATTTGACGGAGCTTCGCAAGGCGGAAGGAGGGCCGACATGTCTGAGCATTCTTCTGCCTGATGTTACGTGACGCCGTAGCGCGTGGTGCGGTCTGCTGTTCTAGCACCTGAAGCGATCCAATCCCATCCAAGTGAGGCTCGCATGCTCCGAATTCTCTCCTCCCGTTCGTTGATGCTCGCAACGGCAATCGCACTCGCGCCGTTCGCCTTGCAGGCGCAGGCCGCAGCCACAACGTGCAAGGACGGCACGACATCCGCGGCTACCGGTAAGGGCGCATGCTCAGGTCACGGTGGCGTCAAGGCCGCGGCGAAGGCCACGAAGTCCGACGTGAAGGCGACGACCAAGGCCGCAAAGGCCGATGTCAAGACCGACAAAGCTGGTATCAAGGCCGACACCAAGGCGGCCAAGGCGGACGCGAAGGCCGATAGCAAGCAGGCGAAGATGGCGGCTGCCCCGACGAAGACGGCGTCGAACACGGATGCCACTGGCGCGACGGCGAAGTGCAAGGACGGCACGTACTCGCACGCGGCAAGCCGGCGTGGCGCCTGCTCGAAGCACGGCGGCGTCGCCGAGTGGCTCAAGACCTGACCGCCGACTCCGCGCGCCTAACGGTGACGACGATCGCCTTCGAGGCCGGCGTGTTGCTGCCCGCGGCGACATGGTCGTGCGGGACGAGCACGTTCGCCTCGGGGAAGTACGCGGCCGCGCACCCGCGGGGGACGTCGTAGGGCACGACTCGAAAGTTTCGCGCGCAGCGCGTCTCGCCGCCGTGATGGCTCGTGATGTCGACGGCCACCTCGGCGGCGAGACGCGCAGCGCGTCTCGCCGCCGTGATGGCTCGTGATGTCGACGGCCACCTCGGCGGCGAGA
>DATEHJ010000312.1:0-5292 GCA_035279645.1 Gemmatimonadaceae bacterium | reverse complement strand
TCGCTGATCAGTGAGACTGAGACTCGCGATGTGAGACGTGAGATCCTTCTTTTTCCATGCGCTTTACTCGCATCTCACCCGCGACGGCGAGTCCAGTCTCGAGACACGCAGGCTCGCGATGCGAGAGGTGAGATCGTGGACTCGATCTCACGTCGCGCGCCACGAGTCTCCGTATCTCGATCCTGGGCTCGCCCGGCCTGGGTGAGATGCGCGCCCGCCAACACGAGAAGGACCGATCTCAGGTCTCAGTTCTGACATCCCAGTCTCGGTTTCGTCTGAACGGCTTGGATGTCGATTTTTCGGGTCCCAATTCGACGTATAGGTAGGAAGTTCAGCGAGGAGTAATGAAATCGGTATCGGACAGGATCATTGACCGGCTCCCAGCCGGTGGCTCGACCATCGTCGCGGCATTTGGTTCGTCGTATGATCGCCTAACGACAGACAACGCCTGTGTCTTGCTGATCGATCACCAGATCGGTCCGCTGTGGGAGCTCGAATTCGCGGAAACGCGGCGGCGAGTAGTCGAGCTTGCCGGCGACGCGAAGCGACTCGGCGTGCCGACCATCATCACGGCGATCGGCGTGGACACCCTCGGACCGATCATTCCGGAGCTCACCGCGGCGCACGAGAACGCACCGCACGTCGTGCGCGATATCGTAAACGCGTGGGACGATCCAGTTATCCGTGACCAGGTCGAATCGACGCGGTGCACGAAGCTGATCATCGCGGGAAGCGCCGCCGATGTCGGCGTTCTGCTCTGTGCCAGGTCAGCCATCGCCGCCGGATACGCCGTCTACGTTCCGATCGACGCGTGCGCGCACTTCACGCATCCGTCGTCCACTTGGCTGTCGAACGCGGGCGCGATCGTCACGACCGCCGCACTCGTGACGAGTGAGATCGGCGGCGCGAAAGGGGGACCGCGTCGGTCAGGTCGTACCCAGGCCGCTCCCATAAAGTTGGCGGCATTCGAAGCACATGACTGGCGATAGCTGGAAGTGACGCTCCAACGCGAGTGCCGCGCGCGATCACCGTCGCGGCACTCGCGTCGCACGCGTGTCGGTCAGTTGCGTTCGCGTTCCAGCTCGAGAGGCAAAGGCCGCGTCCCTTCGAGCAACGCGCCGCGAAGCGCGAATGGATTCAGTCCGAGCAACCGAAGAATCGTGGGACCGATTTGCTTCGTCTGCACCGGCGAGAAGTCGACGCCATGCTCGACCCCGGGCCCGGCGACCAGAATCGGGACGTTGGTGTCGTCGTGCGCGAAACCTCCGTGCTCCTCGAGCTTGGTCGCGGTCGGCTTTGCGTAGATCGTGCCGTGCACGGGAAGCGCGATGAGATCCGGAGTGCGCGAGTCGAAGCGCGGATCGCCGAACATCGCGACCAGCGGTGCGCCCGACAGCAGAGACTCGATCGACAGCGCACTGCGTTGCGCGAGAAGCGCGGCGACCACCTGCTGCGTGAGCTGCTGATTCGTAAGCCAGAGGAGCGCGACGTCGTCCTCAGTGACTTGTGCGGCAAGGCCCGATGCGACGCCATTCACCACGCTCGGAATCAGCTTGTCGTCGACGATTCGTCGCTGTGCTGGATCGATTGGCGACTGGCCATGTTTTGCGCTGATGATGATCACGGTCTTGTCGAGGAGGCCACGGCGGTCGAGTGCCTGGAGCATCGAGGCAATCGAGGCGTCGGTGTGCCTCAGCGCGTCCGCGAGTGCCGCCGACGGTGTGCCGGCGGCGTCGAGATAGCCGTTGACCTTCTGGCCGACACTCACCGCCTGAAAGTTCATCCCGAAGATCGCCGGGGTGCCGACAGGCCTCTGGCCGGTGTGGTCGCGGCCATTGATCTGGTTGAGTGTCGCGACGACTTTGATGTCATCATACGCTTCCGCGTTAGGCACGTTGTCGGTCGGTCCTCCGTTCGGGCCCACGGAGTTGACTTCGGGATTGAAGAGGTCGTCGACGCCATGCCCCGATGGGCCGTTCACGATGTCGTACGCCGGATGCTTGTCGGACCACGCGGTTCGGAGTCCCGCGGCCTTCGCAACCTCGAAGATCGTGTTGACCCGCAGGAACTGGTGCGGAAAGACGGGCGCACAACCGTGGCTTCCGTCGCGCGGGAGCTTGCTGGGATCGATGCCGCCGCCCGCGTCCAGCGCGTCCGAATTGATGTCGATGGACTCATCATACACGACATTCGTCCCGCGCGTGCTGCAGTCGGAGCCCGGCGGGGAGAGCAGCCGATCATATGAATTGTCGTAATAGACGCCCGTCACCTTCGGCGAGGCGCCGGTCAGCATCGCGAGCAATCCCGGGAAGGAGTCGGAGGGCTTCGACGTTGACGCGTTGAGAAAGCTCGTACCGCGATGCGTCAGGCGGGCGAGCGCGGAGGTGGGATTGGTAGAAGCGAAGCGGACCAAATCGGACGCATGGAGTCCGTCGATGCTCATGAGCAGGACGTGTGAGACCGCGCCGCGGCCGTCTTCGCCGCCGCGCGTGCTCGCGGAGATCGCGTCGAGACTCGGCGCGGGCGCCATTAGCGCCGCCGTTTTGTCCGTGGATTGACAGCCCGCGAGCAGCGCGGCGAGCAGCAGAGCGACGGCGGGACGTACGTGATGAGACGACTGACGGTCGTGCAATAGCGATGTCATGATGGTTCCTCGAGTGCCGGTGTAGCCTCGGGACAGCGCCGCGTCGCGACTGTCTCGCTCGCGGGGACAGACCCCGGCACGCGCCGCACTTCGCCAAGCGCCGTTCACGATCACGTCGCGATC
Source organism: Gemmatimonadaceae bacterium (assembly GCA_035279645.1). Classification (GTDB taxonomy): domain Bacteria; phylum Gemmatimonadota; class Gemmatimonadetes; order Gemmatimonadales; family Gemmatimonadaceae; genus AG2. Next base: position 2,525 of record DATEHJ010000312.1, on the reverse strand, counting down.
GCGTAACGAGGAATCAACGGTAATCGCCGATTGCCTAACGAGGACGCGATGCGGCTCGTCGGGCGTCGTTACGTGAACGCGACACCGGCGACACGCTTCTGTCGAGCCCTCCGTGCAGTGTGTGGCACTCTTTGTTGGCACTCACTCGACGCACGGAGTCCGTATGCGCACCACACTCGTACTCGTCGCAGTTGCTTTCGCCAGTCTCTCCGTATCAGCAGCAGCGTTCGCGCAACAACCCTCGGCATCGCTCGCCGGACGACCGGCGGCCGACAGCGCCGTGAAGATCAAAGGCATGGAGATCGTCGGCTCGGTCAGCGGACGCGGGAAGGAACGCGTCATCAATGCCGTTCCGCAGGACCTGATCTTGAGCGCGACGCCCGGCACGAGCGCGCTCAAGATCGTCGAGCGGCTGCCCGGCGTGAACTTTCAGAGTGCCGATCCGTGGGGCACGTACGAATGGGCGAATCGCGTCACCATTCGCGGCTTTCAGCCACAACAGATCGGCCAGACGTTCGACGGCATTCCGCTCGGCGACATGAGTTACGGAAACTTCAACGGTCTAGGCATCGGTCGCGCTGTGGATGCCGACAATCTCGAGAGCACGAGCGTCGCGCAGGGGAGCGGCGCGCTTGCGACATCCTCGAACAACAACCTCGGTGGCGTAGTGCAATATCTCTCCAGCGACGCCGCGAACGTGACCGACTTCCGCTTTCGGCAAATGGTGGGTCAGGCAGACTCTCGGCGTACATATGGCCGCTATGACACGGGCCTTCACACGTTAGGCAGCGACGGCGGTATCAAGAGCTTCATCAGCTTTTCGCGCATCGACAACGACAAATGGAAGGGCGGAGGCACCCGCTATTCGCCGCTGAGCGACGCGCTCCTTGGCAGCCACGGCTTCCTCGGCCGTGCCGGCCAGACGTATCAGGACCAGATCAACGCGAAAATCACCGCGTTCAAGGGAGCGAACAAGTTCACCGCGTTCTACGATCTCGCCGATCGAAAAGAGGCCGACTACACCGATCTCTCACTCGCACGCTACCAGCAGAGCGGCCGCGATTGGGACCAGTTCTCCAGTTGGGCGGAAGCCAAGCAGTTCGCCACGAGCGCCACGCCTGACGAGGCGTACTTTCAATCGGCCGAGGGCGCGCGACGCGATCACCTGGCGTACGTCGCCGGGGACTTCGCCCTGAACGACTCGACCCACCTCGTGGTGACGCCGTACTACCACTCAAACCGCGGCGCCGGCGATTGGCACGCTCCGAGCTATGGCGCAACGTGGAGTCCCGATCCGATCTACTTCCGTCAAACGCAGTACGATAGTCATCGCTATGGCGTGAACGGTCGGCTGACGACGGTGATTGCCGGCAATCAGCTCGAGGGCGGCGTCTGGCTGGAGGACAACAAGTCGACGATCCGCCGCGTCGGTTGGCGCCTGAGCGATTATAGCGTGGCACCGACCGTCGACTTCAGTGACGTCCTCCGTCTCTTCTTCGATCGCACGGGTGATCTGACGACGACGATGGCGTACGTTCAGAACACGAACCGGCTGCTCGATGAGCGTTTGCGAATCACCTACGGCCTGAAGTACCTGTACGTCGGCGCTCAGTTCACGAACAACGGCCTCACGATCCCGACCGCGGCAAGCGCACCCGACGTCAGCCGCCCGAGCTTCAGCGTTCCGACGAACGGCGGGCTCTTGCCGCAAGCCGGCGCGGTTTACACTCTGACGGCCAACGAAGAGGGGTTCGCCAACTTCAGCGAGAACGTCAACGCGTATCCGTACAGCCCGCAAACCGGCGTGTACAACACCGATCCCACCGCGTTCGACTTCTTCAAGTCGAACACGAAGCCCGAAAAGGCGACGACCTATGAGCTGGGAATGCGCACGCGCCGCGGTGGTGTCGAGGCATCCGTGGCGGCATACAACATCGACTACCGCAACCGACTCATCGGTGTCGCGGTCTGTCCATTGACCGCCACCTGCGTGAGCTCGTTCGCGAACGTTGGCGCGGTGACGTCGCGCGGCGTCGAGGGGCTACTCATGTGGCGTCTCACGCCCGAGCTTTCCTGGTTCAACTCGGGCTCGTACGGAAAGGCCACGATCGACGACGACTATCTCAGCGGAACGACCGTCGTGCACTCGTCAGGCAAGGACGTCGTTGACGCGCCGCGGGCGCTCTTCAACTCGAGTCTCAAGTGGGACAACAGCCGGCTCTTCGCCAGCGCTGGAGCGCGCCACGTCGACAAACGCTATTTCAGTATCCTGAACGACATGGTCGTTCCCGCCTACTCGGTGTTCGACGCCGGCATCGGCTACCGGTTGCGCATGGTCGGCGCCGCCAAGGAGATCACGGTGCAAGTGAACGCGCAAAACCTGTTCGATGCGACGTACATCTCCACGATCGGCACCGGCGGCTTCACCGTGAGTGGCGACAATCAAACGCTCCAGGCTGGTGCGCGACGCTTGGTGTTCATCACGGTCGGTGCCGCCTTCTAGTGGCTAGTGCCTAGTGCCTAGT
>DATEHJ010000311.1:0-3464 GCA_035279645.1 Gemmatimonadaceae bacterium | reverse complement strand
GGGTCTCCGCGAGAAAATCTCTGACGATGTGGGCGCGCTCCGCGCCGAGTGCGAGGCGGACGGCAATGTCCTTCTGGCGAACGGACAGCCGATTCAGGAACAGGTTCGAGACATTCGCGCAGGCGATGAGCAGCACCAGCGCGACCGCGCCGAGCAGGAGTACCAACGTCGGACGGATCGGACCGACCTGCTCTTCGATCCACGTGCGGAGAACGTTCTCGTTGTTGGCATCGAGACGCGTCGGGAACTCCAGCGCATATCGCTTCGATATGGCGCGGACCTCGGCTTCTGCCTGCGCGAAGGAGACGCCTCGTTTGAGTCGCGCCGTGATCTGGAGATACCCAGCGCCGCCCTGCAGCTGCTGCGCCGTGAGAAAGGGTGGACTGAGCGGCCACGGCATGAGGACCTGAACGCCCGCGAGCGGCGCCGGCATTGGCCTGCCGATCACGCCGACGACGAGCGTGCCTTGTCCGTCGACCTCGATCGTCTGCCCAACGACATCGGACCGCTGGCCGAACCGCGAGGTCCACGTTTCGTATGAGAGAATGCAAACACGTGGCCCGTGCTCCTGATCTTCGTCCGCCGAGAAGTTCCGCCCTCGCGCGATCGAGAGCCCAAGCGTGGGAACGAACGTCTCCGTGACGTTGAGCGCGGACCACTGTTCAGGCGTTCCACCTGGTGGTGCGAACGTCACTGCGTTGAAGTTGGATGCGGCGATGCTGCTGAACGTCGTTTGTTCCGCCGCGAAGGTCTTGAACTTCGGCACGGACATGACGGGCGCGAGCACTTGGCGTGCTTTGTTGTCTGTCCAGATGCGCACGATGCGGCCTGCGTCGGGCAGGTCGATCGGCTGCAAGACGAGCGTGTTGAAGATGCTGAGCATCGCCGTGTCGGCACCGACGCCGATGGCGATGGTGAGGACCGCAATCGCCGTGAAGGCCGGCGACTTGAGGAGGGATCGGACGGCAAGCGTGAATGGGCTCATGCCGACATACTACGGTCGGCACGCGCTGGTCAGGCGTAAGCCTTTGGCAATGAAGTTGTCGGCGGGTAGTTCAGAGATTCAATCGCCGCTGAATCGCCTTCAGAAACGCGGCCTCGAGGCGCCCCGTCCCCGAGCATTGCGCGACGCCAGACGGATTTGTCCGGTCGCGTCCCAACCCATTCACGAGAATTCTGACAGAGCTCCCGCTTGGTTCATCCGTGTCAACCCACACCATGACCGTGAACGTCAGTACGTAGGAATCCGCTGCCAGGGTGCCGGCAGGCGTGCGTCCGCAATCGAAGTACGCCGAATTCCACTCGTCGGCATAGAGCCGCCCCTCGAGTCGGAGCATTGGTGTCATGTACAAACGCTCATTCCCGGTGGCGGACGGCGCGCCCGCGTAGTTGAGGTCTTTGAACGCGAGACCAACGGCGCGCCACGTGTCGTCCGCCGGTGTATCGAAGTGCTGCGTCACCTTCGGTTTATCCGCGCGATCGCTCACACGATACGTCTTGCCCTCGTGCACTTCGATGCCCGAGGACGGCCTACTACTTGTCGCGCATGCACCGGCGACGGCGACAGCGATGAGCGCGACCGCTCCCGCGAAACAGCGGCGCCTCGAAAAGGACTTTAGCAAGGGGGTTCTCCATTCGGGCTGCTCTTTTATGATATCCGGTTGCGGCTTTCGCGAAGCTCGTGTCGATTGCGACCGGTCTCGTTCGACGTGTGAGTGGGGGGGGGGGACCCGAACACGAGGAACAGGTCGATGGCTGCCAGGAAATCACGCGCAAAGGCGAAGGCCGCTCGCCCAACCACCGTGACTGCTTACCTCGCCTCGCTCGCTCCAGAAAAGCGGGCGGTGATCGAGGAGGCCCGCGCCTTCGTGCACAGGCACATCCCCAAGGGGTACGCAGAGTTCATGAACTGGGGGGTGATCAACTGGGGGATCCCGCTCGAAGAGTTCGCCGACACGTACAACGGTCAGCCGCTCTGCTACGTGGGACTCGGCGCGCAGAAGAATTACAACTCGCTCTACCTGATGGGAGCGTACGAGAGCTCGAGCGGCGAGTACACCTCACCGTTCTCCGAGAAGCTGCTCGTCGACGCATTCAAGAAAGCCGGGAAGCGACTCGACATGGGGAAGTGCTGTCTTCACTTCAAGGCGCTCGATGACCTCGAGCTCACTTCCGTCGCGACGGTGATCGCGATGTCGACGCCGAAGGAGTACATCGCATACTACAGGCGTGTGAAAGGACTCGATCGTTAGGTGGCGCGGGTCGCCGAAGCCGGATGATCGGAGCGCGCAGCACGGAGCTCGAGCCCGCGCGCGACAACGTACGCAATGAGAAGAAAGACGAAGACGACGAGAAGCATCCAGGCGATGCTTTGTAACGTCTCGATGATCGTCCGGTAGACCTCGAGGACCCACCGCTCCTGCGTCAAGACGAGTGGTGGATTTTTCGGATCGCGCGGATTGATGTACTGCTCCAGCGACCAGATGCGAACGCCGCCGGAAACGCCCACGACATAGAGGGCAAACAGCAGGTAACGATGCCAGGCGCTCGCGAGGTCCGGAGCAACGATGCGGTCGAGAATGCGTTGGAGCGAGCTGCTGAAGAGTAGCGCGATTCCGAACGATACAGCCAGAGAGATCGCGAGCGTGACGGCAAGAAGCGTGAGGAACATTTCAACCTATGTCCTGCTCAGATAATGCCAAGTGAGTTCGTTGATAACGATGGGTCGTGTGCTTCGCAGGCGAAGCTTCACGTACGTGACACCAGGACCGAGAGTGTTCCAATCCAAACACACCGCTTCCCCTTCCTCCCCGAGCAGATGCATTCGGTTATAGGCGGTCTCCATTCCGTTGGCGGGACTATATCCACCGCCGCTGGAAACAACATGCTCGCCGTTTCTTCCTTCCAATACTGCTCTCAGTGCGATCGGCGTGGTGGTTTGCGTACCGGTATCCCGTGGATACACAGTCGTATCAGTCAGCTGCAGCGGATGAAACTTTTCGGCTCGCGGATGGAAGACGTAATGCAAGGTGTCGAGAATCATGCAAAGCGACGGATGGCTGGCGTCGCTGACACCAGCACGCAAGTTGAACACAACACCCGCTGAATCGACTGCGAGCGCTCCCGATCGCAGTGTTTTTACGCTGATATCCGGACTAGGCAACAGGCGCAGGCGGCGCCGACGCATCCGAGCGCGGCCCGAAGCAACCATGCGAAACAGATGCGACTGGTGGCCGACAAGGGTGAGAAGCCCCGCATTCAGACCTTCCGGAGTGATTAATTCACTCGATCAGAATGGTGCGGTCGAGGAGGCGCGTTCCATACGTCATCAGACGTAGAAGCCGACTCGAGGCCAACCACGCAGAACGTATCTTCACCTGCGCGAAGCGACGGCGATCTCCAAGGCTTGGAAGGCAAACGCCAAGCACGTCGAAGTGCCGGTCATCGACATGAGGCTTTTCCTC
>DATEHJ010000310.1:0-2870 GCA_035279645.1 Gemmatimonadaceae bacterium | reverse complement strand
TAGCCCGTCGCGACGCGCTGCGGCGTGCCGAACCCCGCCTTTGCCGCGAGTCCCTGCACCTCGATCAGCACCGGACGCGTCCCTTCGAGTAGCGCCGTGATCGCACTTCCCGACGCGTGACTGTTGCGATCGCCGAGGAAGAGCTCCGACGGATTCGGGACCGGATCGAGCCCGCTTTCCGTCATGCGAAATACGCCAATTTCGTCGACGGACCCAAAGCGATTCTTCGTCGCGCGAAGAATCCGGTGATCCAGTGTGCTCTCGCCCTCGAAATACAAAACTGTATCGACGATGTGCTCGAGCGTTTTCGGTCCGGCGATCCCACCGCCCTTCGTGACGTGACCGACGACGAAAACCGTCGTGCCGCTTTCTTTTGCGAAGCGCATGAGGCGTGCAGCGCACTCGCGCACCTGCCCGACGTTGCCCGGCGCGCCCTCGAGATCACCGGTGAAGACCGTCTGAATCGAGTCGACGATCAGCGCCGACGGAGCCGCCGCGGTGGCGGTCGCGAGAATCGTCTCGAGGTTCGTTTCGCTGAGGAGCTCGACGTCGCCGGCGTCGCCGCTCAACCGATCGGCGCGCAGTTTCACTTGTAGCGGCGACTCTTCGCCTGACGCGTAGAGGGTGCGGTGCTCGCTCGCCTGAAGCCGCGCCGCAACCTGAAGCAGAAGCGTCGACTTACCTATCCCTGGCTCACCGCCGATGAGAATCATCGAGCCGGGGACGATCCCGCCACCGACGACGAAGTCGAATTCCTCGAGACCCGTCTTCCAGCGCTTGGCTTCCGAGCCGCTCACGTCGCGCAGCCTCGGCATCGCGACGACGCTCCCCCCTTCGCCTAACGACCGCGTCCCACCCATTCGCCGCGCCGCCCCCGCGCCGCCCGCCGCGACTTTGGGCGCAACCATCTCTTCGACGAGAGTGTTCCACTCGCCGCAGGTGTCGCAGTGTCCCTGCCACTTCGAATACTCGGCGCCGCATTCGGTGCAGCGGTAAACAGTCTTGGTCTTGGGCATTGTTCCTAACTGTCATCCCGAGGAGCGAAGCGACGAGGGATGACAGGACACTGTGTTACTCTGGTCCCCGTTTGGAGTAATTCTCAAAACGCGTGTAGTGCTTATGGAAATGTAGGTTAACGACGCCCGTCGGACCGTTGCGTTGTTTGCCGATGATGACCTCGGCCTTGCCTTCGAGTGAGTTACCGTCCTTGTCGACCGGGCCGTCGTACATCTCCTGTCGGTACAAAAACATGATCAGGTCGGCGTCCTGCTCGATTGCGCCTGATTCGCGAAGGTCGGAGAGCTGCGGACGCTTGTGCTCGCCGGTGCGCTGCTCGGGCGCGCGCGAGAGCTGAGACAGTGCGATTACGGGAACGCTCAACTCTTTGGCCAGCGCCTTGAGCCCGCGCGAGATCATGCTCACTTCTTGTTGTCTGCTCTCGGAGTTCGTCGGGCCTTGCATCAGCTGGAGATAGTCCACGATCACCATCTTCACGCCCGACTCCGCCTTGAGTCGCCGCGCCTTGGAGCGCATCTCGAGCAGCGTGATGCCGGGCGTGTCGTCGATCCATACCGGAGCCGAACTTAATATCCCGGCCGCGCGCGCTAGTCGCGGAAAATCGTCATCGCGAAGCATTCCCTTGCGCAGGCGCTGCGCATCGATGCGCGCCTCCGCAGTGAGCATACGCTGAACGAGCGACTCCTTGCTCATTTCCAACGAGAAGAACGCCACCGGCACCTGGTCGACGATCGCGGCGTGTTGCGCGACGTTGAGGCAGAACGCCGTCTTCCCCATCGATGGGCGCGCGGCGACGATCACGAGGTCCGCCGGCTGGAAGCCCGACGTCAAGTCGTCGAGGTCGGTGAAGCCGCTCGCGACGCCGGTGACCGTGTTGCCGCCATGCTGGAGCGCTTCGATCCGCTCCATGGTCGGCCAAAGCAGCTCTTTGATGCGGGTGAAGCCCTCACGAGTACGTGCCTGCGCAACCTGGAAGATCTTCGCTTCCGCGTCGTCGAGCAGCTCGAAACTCGTGAGGTGACTCTCGTACGCCTCCTGCACGATGTCCGTCGATACTTCGATCAACCGACGGCGCAGCGCCTTTTCCTTAACTATCTGCGCATGATAGTCGATGTTCGCGGCAGTCGGCACAACATCGACAAGAAAGCCGATGTAGTCTTTGCCGCCTGACGCTTCGAGCTCACTGCGACGCGACAGTTCCTCAGAGAGCGTCAGGGGATCGACGACCCCGCCGCGCTCCGCGATGCCGATCATCGCACGGAAGATCCGTCGATGACGCTCGGCGTAGAACATCGTGTCGTCCACCGTCTCCGTTGCACGGAGCACGGCGTCCTGATCCATGAGCATCGCCGAGAGCACGGCTTGCTCGGCGTCCTCGGAGTAAGGGGGACGACGATCACGATAGGGATCACGCGCCGCTGAGGGCGCGATCGAGTATTCGACGGGCGAGCTGGACATCTTCCCAGGTGGGCCGCTTCCAGGCTGGATTCCTGAGAAGCGCGGCGGGATGATACGTGACGATCAGGGGCACCCCATAATAGCGATGAATCTGTCCCCGCAGCTTGCCAATCGAAAGTTTCGTGTCGAGCAAAGTTTGCGCGGCAAACGTTCCGAGCGCGACGAGCACCTTCGGTCGAATCAGTTCGATCTGACGTACCAGATAAGGGCTACAGGCGGAAACCTCTTCGGGGCGCGGGTTTCGGTTTCCAGGCGGTCGGTGCTTCAACACGTTGACGATGAAGACGTCCTCGCGCGTGAACTTGATCGCGCCCAAGATCTTTTCAAGCAGTTGGCCGGCCTGCCCTACAAATGGGCGCCCCGTTTCATCTTCCGTTGCGCCGGGCGCTTCGCCG
>DATEHJ010000309.1:0-11761 GCA_035279645.1 Gemmatimonadaceae bacterium | reverse complement strand
AGTAATCAGCGTGACTGCCAGTGTTGTCGCAGTCGTGTCGTACTTTGCGTCGGTACACTCGTGTGGAGCAGCCGTCGCCTTCAGTTTTTCGCCCGTCGCGTCATGAAGTGCTGCGGTCGCCTCTGGTTTTGTCGCGGTCGTGTAGGAAGTTGCCGCGTTCGCGTGCTCCGATGGAGGCGATGCCTCACGAGTTGGCAGGTGATACTGCCTATGTGACAACGGAGCGCGAGTTTTTCTCACGTTCGTCTTCGAAGTTGCTCCGTTCGCCTCCGAAGTTGGAACGTTCGCCTTCTAGCGTGGAACGTTCGCCGCCTTCGAAGGTGGAATGTTCGCCTGTTTTGCCGGAGGCGCCGCGCTACCAGTCGGCTTCGTCGTGCTCGGCGCTCGCGTCTCGGTCAAACGTGTCGCCTTCACCACTGCTGAATACTCCTTCCTTTTCGCGACTGGGGCGGAGGGCCACGTGGTAGTTGAGCGGCTGAACGCGGATGGCCGTTCAGCTACAGGGTGCCCAGCGATTGCGCGCACGCCCGTGGAGGGATATAAGACAGGTCGTCTCCCTCTCGAGGCAATGGTGATCAGGATTCGACTTCTCACGAGCAGCCTCGCCTCGCTCGTCCTCGCAACGGCCGCGTCATCGCAAGGCACCCCGCCAGCGCCATCGCTCGTTGCGCTACGCGGCGCGACGGTGCACACGGCCGCGGGCTCTGTGATCCGGAACGGCATCGTCCTCATTCGTGACGGCAAGATCGTCGACGTGGGCGCAGGGGTCTCAATCCCCTCCGAGGCAAAGGTCGTAGATGTCTCGGGGAAAGAGATCATCCCGGGAATGATCGACAACCACTCGCACATCGGCGCGGCGCCTGAGGATCTGAACGAGCAGGCCGTGTCGTTCGCGATGCAGAACCGCATGGTCGACGCGCTCAACCCCGACGATCGCGGGTGGAAGCCCGACGCCGAGGCGGGAGTCACGACGGTAGTCACCGGCACCGGGAGCGGCGAGGTGTCGAGTGGTGAAGCAGCGGTTGTCAAAACTTTCGGCCCCGACTTTCAGAAGCGTATTCTCAAAGAGGTGGGAGGGCTCAAGATCGCGATGGGGCGCAAGCGTCCCGATCGCCCGCCGTCCACGAGTCCCGCGGTCACCGCCGGTCTTCGCGCGACATTCATTCACGCGCGCGAGTACATGGACGCGTGGAGTCGCTGGGAGGCGGGGGGCAAGCAGGGAGCACCGCCAGCGCGCGACCTTGGCATGGAGACGGTCGCGCGCGTGCTCCGACACGAGGACTACGTCCGCGCGCACGTGCACTCGGCGTCGGACATCATGGCGCTGCTCAAACTGAAGGACGAATTCGGATTCGACCTCGCGCTCCACCACGCGACCGAGGCGTACAAGGTCGCTGACGAGATCGCGAAGCGTCACGTGGACGTCGTCGGCATGCCGTTGTTCGTGCGCATCGGGCTCAAGGAGGAGATCATGCGCAGCCCCTACACGCTGTGGAAGGCGGGGGTGACGTACGCCTTTCATACAGATGATCCGGTGGTGCAAGGGAAATGGTTCCGCTACTGCGGCGCGATGGCCGTTCGCTACGGATTGCCCGAGGAAGAGGCGCTCAAGGGCCTAACGATCAACGCCGCCAAGATCGCCCGCGTCTCCGATCGCGTCGGCTCGATCGAAAAGGGAAAGGACGCGGACATCGTGGTGCTGGACGGACCATGGTACGAGCCGAAAACCCGCGTCGATCTCGTCTATGTCGACGGCGCTGTGGCGTACGATCGCAGCAAGGAGGGAAAATGAAGCGCGTTCGGCGTTTGGCGTTGAGCGTTGCGCGATTCTGCGTTTCCGGCTCCGTCGTCATTGCCTCGCTCGCAGGACCACAAGCGTTCGCTCAGGATTCCACGCAGAACGCTCAACGCGCAACGCATAACGCGACCGTCGCGCTTCGCGGCGCGACCGTGCTCACCATGCGCGGCCCAGCGCTGCGCAATGCGACGGTGCTCATCCGCGGAGGCAAGATCGCCGCCGTCGGCACGAACCTAACAATTCCGTCCGACGCCACCGTCGTCGATGCGACAGGAAAATACGTCATGCCGGGCCTCATCGACGCCATGACCTACTTCGGGATCGACGCGCAGGACCTCGCCGAGTCCAGCGACCCGATTACCCCCGAGCTACGCATCATCGACGCGTATGATCCGACGGGCGCGGGTTTCGTGAGCGGAGGCGGTCCGCTGCGCTCGGGTGAGCTGCTTACCGGCGGCGTCACGGCGCAATACGTCGGTCCTGGGGACGCGACGATCGTGAGCGGTCAGGGGGCGGTCGTGAAAACCGCCGGAAAGAGTCTCGCCGACATCACGGTGAAGGAGCCGGCGGCGATGGACATGTCGGTCGGCGCGGGACCGACGAAGACTTTTCGCGCGAAGAACCGCTCGCCGAACACACACCCCGCGGTGATGTCGCTCCTCCGCCAGTCGCTGATCAAGGCGCAGGAGTACGACCGTACCTGGCAGACGTACAACAACTCTCATACGGGTGCCCCACCCAAGCGCGACCCGGGGATGGACGCGCTCGTCAGGGTGCTCCACCGCCAGATGCCGGCGCGCGTTCAGGCCAACACCGTCACCGACATTCGCGGCGCGATGCACCTGGCCGAGGAGTTCGGATTCGACCTGGTCATCAACGGCGGCGCGCAGGCGTATCAAATGAAGGAAGAGCTCGCGGCGAAGAAGATCCCGGTCGTGCTCGGGCCGATTTCACATCCGTTCATCTCCGGCGACGAGATTCCGGATCTCAAGGAATATCCGGCGCCTGACGAGCGAAACGCGGCATGGCTTCGCCAGGCTGGCGTCAGCGTCGCCATCGCGAGCTACTCGCACGGACTCGGCGGCCTCGCCCAGCCGATCACAGGCAAATGGCTCCTCATCGACGCCGCGCTCGCACAGGGCTACGGTCTGTCCGAAGACGAGATTCTCCGCGCCCTCACGCTCTATCCCGCACAGATCCTCGGCGTCGCCGACCGGTTGGGCAGTCTCGAGGCAGGGAAGGACGCGGACGTCATCATCCTCGATGGTCCGCCGCTGAGCATCAAGACATGGGTCGAGAGTGTATACGTCGGGGGCGAGCTCGTGTATCAGCGAGGTGCGGGCGCCGTGTTGGCCGGCGAACAGCGAAGGCCGTAGTCCGGATGTCATCCCGAGGAGCGAAGCGACGAGGGATCTGCACTTCGCATAAGTGCAGATCCCTCGCTACGCTCGGGATGACAATCGATCAGGCGTTGCGATCGATACAGCCGTGGAAGTTCGGGTTGTTTCGTTCGCTGATCGGGATGACGATGTTGACGTCGGTCCCGCGGGTGAGATTGTCCTTATGGTACGCGCCGGTCGGGAACACGGTCTCGGCGCCTCGGCCGTACTGCCTGATGAGGCGGCGGAGATCGCCGAGTCGGTGACCGGTCATGAACAGCCAGTAAGCGCGCTCACGGAACATCAGGTCGACGCGTGCCGTCGCTGTTCCCGGGTCCGTGAGCGGCGACAAACCCGATACCGTCGCCCGCGCCACGTTCAGCTTCGCGAGCCAGGTGGGTACATCGTTGGCGGCGAGCGCGGCTTCGGCTTCGATCAGACGTGCCTCGATGCCGCTCGCGTGCACCACTGGCGATGAGAGACTGTTGTATGTGAGGAAGCGAACCATCGGCGTCACGTTGTCGAATCGAGACAGGCCGCTGCTCTGGGTCGGAACACGCGGATCGTTCGCTGAACCGAAGTTGAGTCCATTCTTTCCTTCGGTATCCGATACCGACAGCCGGTCAGCGGAGAAGATGTCGGTGAACATGAAATTCTTTTCACGGTCCGTCGCCAAGCTGTGGTACGTCTGATAAACGAACGACGTTGGCACCGACGAGACGGCTGCCGCGGCGGCGGCGAGGTCGGCGGCGAGGGTCGAGCTCTTGGCGACGCTCACGAGCGCGCGACCGCGCAACACCGCGGCGAGATTCGCGACCGTTGCGTCGCCGTTGGCATTCGTTTTCGCCTGATCCAATAGCGTGATCGCAAGTTGGAAGGTCTGCGCGGTCGTCTGCGGAGCGCCGTAGACGAGCGCTGGCCGCGTCGTGCTGAAGGGAACGCCCGAGCAATAGCTCTCGCCGAGCAGAATGTGGATGAGAGCCGAGACGGCGTACATCTCACCGATGCGCGGATCCTGCTTATTGAACTGCGTCAATGCCGCGGCGGCACGCTCGGCGCCTTCGCGCGCGCGATGTAGATCGAGATACATCTCCTGCCAGGCGTCGGCCTCTTCGCGCACGGCGCGAAGGTCCATCTGCTTCACTTCGGGGGGCGTGCCGCCGAAGCGAGCCTCGTCGGTGAACCACGCGACCGCTTCCACGAGCGCGGGGCCGGTGGCGCCACTGCCGTCGACGGAGAGGGCGAAGTCGCCAATCGCGCCGCTGTAGAGCGCGGCCGCGCCCTGTGCGGTGTTCAGCGCGCCGGGATCGATCACGTCAGGGTTGTCGGTCTGGAGCAACGTGTCTGCTTTGCACGCGGCGATGGTGAGCGCCGCGGCGATGGCAAAGGTCGCGCCTAACGCTGCGCGCGCGAATGTCATGGTCCGTGTCATGGGCGCTCCTCCTTAAAAGCCGAGGTTCAGGCGCACCGTGTAGATGCGCGGCGGTGCGAGCTGCACGAAGTTGTACACCGCGGCGTCGTCGCCCTGGGTTGCGATCTCGGGATCCCAGCTTCCGAATTTGGACCACGTTCCCAGATTGCGCGCCGTTAGGCGTACGACCGCCGACGTCGCGCGCAAGCGGGCGGCGTAGCGCTCGGGAAGCGCGTAGCTCAGCGACATCTCGCGGAGCTTCCAGAAGGAGGCGTCCTCGAGATACGCGCCGATGCCGTTGCCGCCGGCGATCGCTCTCGCCTGATCGATCAGCGATGCCTTCGGATCGTTGATGGCGCGGCAGTTCTGTGTCGGCACGCACTGGAACCACTCGTTCGCGTTCAGGTTCGAGAACCCGGAGCGCCGATCGAGCAGTCCGGAGAAGGTGAGTCGCTTGAACAGCGTTAGCGTCGGCGAGAAGGAGAGTGTCCGCGTCGGCACCGACGATCCGCCAAATAGCGTCGAGTCGGAGACCTTCACCTCGCTCGGCTCGATGATGCCATTGTGGTTCGCGTCGTTGTACGACTGCATCTGTGGCCACCAGAGGCCGAACAGCGGATAACCGGCGCGATTCTGATAGCCGAATCCGGTGATCGGCGGGAGCCCGCCGAGGTCGACGAGCTTATTGGCGTTGCGCGACGCTTCGATGTTGACGTCGAAGGAGAGACTGCCGCGATCGACGAGCCGGCCGTTGAGCGAAACCTCGGCGCCCTTGTTGGTGACGACGCCGATGTTCTCGATGCGCGAGACCGTCGCACCTAACGAGCCCGGGAGCACGCGCTGGATGAGCGCATCCGTCGTGCGCTTGTTGTAGTACGTGAACTGGAAATTGGCGCGGCTATGGAGGAAGCCGGCGTCGAAGCCACTCTCGAACTCCTGTGAGCGTTCCGGCTTGAGGGCGTCGTTGCCGAGGCCCGCGAGCGTCACCGCCGGCTGGTCGACGCCGAGGATCGATGTCGTGATCGGCGAGAGATACTGGAGCGCGTCGGTGGGACCCGGCTGCTGGCCGGAGACGCCGTAGGCGCTGCGCAGGCGCAGCTCGTCGAGCCAGCGGAGCACACGGGGTCCTCCGCCGTTCTCGATCGCGACCCACGATCCGGAGATCTTGGGATAGGTGGCCGAGCGATTCTGCTTACCGAAGGCGCTGTTCTGGTCGTAGCGCAGCGCTCCGGTGACGTAAACGCGCTCGTTGAAGCCGAATTGCTGCTCGACATACTGCCCGAGCGTCTTGCTCTCGACGGTCTTCTCGCCCGAGGTCTTGATCGCGCCGGCGTCGATGCGCGTGATCCCCGGAGGGAAGACGTTCGCGGTGTTGAGCGTTCCATCCAGTTGGTCCTTGATAAACTGGACGCCAACCGATGTCTTCGACTCGATTCGGCGCGTGAGCTGATGCGTCGCCGTAGCGCCGAAGTCCGCCGTGTATTTGGCGGTTACGAACTTGTTGATCGTGCGCAACCCCTGCCGATTCAGATCGCAGATCGTGCACCCTTCGCCGTTCGCGTTGTTGGCTTCGTCCTGGTAGCCGAGGTAGTCCAACCCGATCGTGCCGCGTGCGGCAAGGAAGCTCCACGGCCGCCAGTTGCTCTGCAGGCTGTTGGTGAAGCGGCTGTTGCGGCGATAGATGACGTCCGCGAAGCCTTCCGCCGGACGCGCGAAGCCCCACGGGTTGCTCGCCTTCGCCGGATTGGCGGTCCCGAACAACGAGGAGCCGATGATGCCCTGCAGATTGTCGCCCGTCTGCGGCAGCCGGTTGTTGCTGTTCACGTAGCCGCTCGAGAGCGTGACGTCGACGTTGTTGGTGAGAATGGCGCTCAGATTGCTCCGCAGGTTGATTCGCTGCAGCTCGTTCGGGTTGAGCTGCTCGCCGGGAAGCGTCGAGACGCCGCGCTCCAGGTGGAGGAAGTCCTGCTCCATCTGCGGCATGCGAAGCGTCCCGTCTTCGTGGTCGGCGGCGCCGGAGATGAAGTACCGCACCTGCTCCGATCCACCATTGATCTGAATACCGCGCTCCGATCGATACCCGGAATGGAGCGGTGTCGTGCCCTTGTCGAGCAACAGGTTGCGCGAGTACAACTGCGTGATCGTGCACTGGCCGGCGACCTGTTGCCATGGCAGGCACTGACGAACGAGGCTAGGCGTCGCCGCGTCGGTTCCCTGCGAGTACCACTGACCGGGATAATCGGTCACGTCTTTGTTGTAGCCTTCCTCGTCGAACATCATCCACTGCGTGCGGCCGGGCTTGGCGCGCTTCGTCGTTATGCGGATGACGCCGTTGGCCGCCTGCGTTCCGTATAACGTCGCCGCCGACGGACCTTTCACAATCTCCATGCTCTCGATCTCGTCGGGATCGATGTCGTTCAGGAACGATGGGCGACCCCCACCGACGTAGACCGTGCCGTCGAGTCTCGGCGAGCTCGTTTCAACCTTGATCCCGTCGACATAGACGAGCGGATCGTTCGAAAGCGAGGCGCTGCTCAAGCCACGGATGCGGACGCGGGATCCCGATCCGACGGTGCCGTTCTGCTGAATCACCGTCACACCCGACACCCGGCTGTTGAGCAGATCCTGCATGTTCGTGATCGGCGAGTTGTCGACGATCTTTGCGACGTCCGGCTTCGCGACGGTGTTGCCCAGCTCACGTGTACGCTGTTCACCGGTCGCCGTCGTCACTACTTCCTCGAGGACGAAGGGGACGTGGCTGATGATGAAGTCGGCGGTGGTGACCTGTCCCGCAACGACGACGACGCTGCGCACCGCCGGTCCGTATCCGACGCGGCTGACGCGCAGCTGATGCGAGCCCGCGGGTACGGCGCGGATGCTGAACACGCCCGAGTCGTTCGTGATGGCGCCGAGGCTGCCTCCCGTTACGACGACGGCGGCACTCGCGATGGGTTGGCCGTTGGATTGATCAGTGACGCGTCCTGTCAGACTACCCTGCCGCGACGCGCCAGCCTGGGCGCCCGCGGTGGCGGCAATAACGACAGACCCAAGAACTGCCGCGGCGAATGAGCACACTCTCATCGGGACCTCGAAGCAAGGGAGAGGTCTAGCCCGCAGCGGCGCGAGCGCCAAGCCATTTCGCGCGAACTTGGAGCCTTAACGCCTAGTTTGGCAATACCGCCCCTTGGGATGAGACGGCTCGTCTGCCGGTTAGGGCGCTGGTTTGGTATGCCAACCCGGCGGCCGAGGCGACCGGGACTCGAGGGTTCAGCGACAGCCCCCGCGGCTATGACGCGAGGCCGGTGCGGTCACTCTCCGAGTCCGCGCAGCTGCGACGGCGTAAGTGCCCATCGAAGCATCCCTTCGCCTTTCGTTGGTGGACCATCGAAATGCACCAGGCAGGCCGCTCCTTTCTTGAGCTCGATGCGCGAATCGCCGCCACCGGTCATCAGCCAGGTCACGAAACCGCTCAGGTGGGGCTCGTGGCCGACGAGGGCAACGATGCGATCCGCGTCGTCGTTAGGCGTCGAGTGCAAACGGAGCCACTTCAACAGTTCGTCGTAGGATCGATCGGGACGCAGCGCCTCGACGATCTCGACGCGTGACGCGCCCAGCTCCGGCGCTACGATCTCGGCCGTTTCCCGCGCACGCACGAGTGGGCTCGACGCAAGAAGCGCGACGCGACCCGCCACCGTGCGCAGCCCCTGCGCCCCGCGGCGCATCTTGCCACGACCCGCCTGCGTGAGTGGACGCTGATCGTCGTCACGACCCGACTCGGCGAATGCCTCTTTGTCCTCGGCAATCGCGTGACGAATGACAAGCAGATTCATGCGAGAGATGGTGTCGCTCGCGAGGCG
Organism: Gemmatimonadaceae bacterium; assembly: GCA_035279645.1. Taxonomy (GTDB): domain Bacteria; phylum Gemmatimonadota; class Gemmatimonadetes; order Gemmatimonadales; family Gemmatimonadaceae; genus AG2. The sequence goes on along the minus strand of DATEHJ010000309.1, from coordinate 3,316 downwards.
ACGGCGTCAAGGCCACGCCTACCGCTCAACGCTCAACGCGTCACGCCCCGCGCCGAGCATCTCGCGAACCTTGCTCGCGAGGAAGTCCGGCCGAAATGGCTTGCCGATGAACCCGACGGTCGTTTTGCGCAGACCTTGGTGGAGGATCGCGTCCTCCGTGTAGCCGGACATGAAGAGGACCCGCGTATCGGGGCGTGTCTTCCACAACTCGAGCGCCAGTTCGCGCCCGCCGAGGTTCGGCATCACGACGTCGGTTATGAGAATATGAATCGGTCCACCCAGCGAGGCGCTCACCTCGAGCGCCTCCTCTCCGTCACGCGCCACGTGCACCTGGTAGCCAAGCTCCTCGAGGACGCGCTGCAGTACTTCGCGCAACGCCTCGCCATCCTCGACGAGCAGGACCGTCTCGCCCGACTCGCTGCGCAACGCGTCGTCGACACCTAACGCCGTTGCGCCCGTCGCGGTTCGCTCGACGGACAGCGGCGTGAGGTGGCGTGGAGGACGCGGCGCAACGGTTGCCGAACCTTTGGCCACCGGGAAATAGATCCGGAACGTCGTGCCGGAACCGATTTCACTTTCGACCTGGATGTGACCGCCGGACTGTTGGACGATTCCGTACACCGTGGCGAGGCCGAGCCCCGTGCCCTCGCCCTGACCCTTGGTCGTAAAGAACGGCTCGAAGATGCGCTCGCGTGTTTCGTCGTCCATGCCGGCGCCCGTATCGGTCACGGAAAGCAGCACGTACCGGCCAGCCGCGACGCCTGGATGTGCCGCCGCATACGCGGCGTCGAGAAACGCCTCGTCGGTCTCGATGCGAAGGAGCCCCCCGTTAGGCATCGCGTCCCGCGCATTCACCGCGAGATTGAGCAGTACCTGTTCCATCTGCGCCGGGTCGGCGCGCAGCGCCGCCAGATTGTCGAAGGCGCGCGTCTCGATGCGAATGCCCGTGTGAATGAGACGCCGCAGCATCTCCTCCATGCCCGCGACAATCTCGTTCAGGTTGATCAGCCTCGGCTGGAGGACCTGTTTGCGGCTGAAGGTCAAGAGCTGATTCGTGAGGGCGGCAGCCCGAACGGTGGCGTTGTAGATCTCGTCGACATCGGCGCGGCGCGCGTTCCCCTCGGCGACGCCTTGCTTCAGCAGCTCGCAGTACGTGCCGATCACCGTCAGGAGGTTGTTGAAATCGTGGGCGACGCCGCCGGCGAGACGTCCGATTGCCTCCATCTTCTGCGCTTGGCGCGTCGTCTCCTCGCTCCGGCGCAGCATTTCCTCGTGTCGTTTGCGTGCGGTGATCTCGCGCGCGACCATGAGCACACCGGTGACGCGCTCCTCCTCGCGAATCGGGTTGCAGCTCACCAGGTACCAGCCCGGCTCGCCGCCGCTCGTTAGGCGAATCTCCCGCTGCCGACTCTGCCCCTCGCCCGCGTTGTTCACGTCCGCCGCCAGCAACTCGCGGTCGTCTGGATACGCCAGCAAGGCGACCTGTCGCCCGATGAGACCCGATCCGCCGGAGATCCGCGGACGCCGGCCAGGGGGAGACGGCACGTCACTCGGAAAGTCTCCGCTGCGAATCGCGAACAACCGCGCTGCCTCATTCGCCGACACCACGATGCCGTCGCGGTCAGCGCTGACGATCATATCCGGAGCTGTCTGCAGCAGGAGCTCGTAGCGGTCGCGCGCGCGACGCATCACGCGGACGAACGTGACCTGCACGATCCCGAACGTGCCGATCATTGTCGTTCCGAAGAGCGCCACCGCGAAGGCGATCGCGTAGTTCTCTCGCAGCGGCGGCACGCCGGCGAAACCCACCGGAGCGATGATCCCGAGCGCTTCGCCGATGATGAGCGCGTTGAAGCAGCAAACGGCGTAGAGTGCCGCGTACTGCGCGCGCCGGCGGGGGAGCGTGGCGAATGCGAACGTGACGCCGAACGCGATCAACGTCACCGCGATCCACCAACCGCCACCGATCATCGCGCAGGCGACCGTGACGATGGTCGCATCGAAATAATACGACACCGCCTGCACCAGGTCGGCATCGTTCGCCGACCGCGTTCGCCGCAGTACGAGTCCCGAGACGAACGTCAGCGCCATCCAGAGCGCGAGCACCGCGTACACCCAGAGCGACGATCGCAGGCCGGCGATGTGAAATACCGCCGTCACGACGATGAAAATCGCGACAAGTACCCGCCGTCGAGAGGCGGCCAACTCGGCGCGGGCGACGGCGAGAGCGAAAGCGGTCTGAGACATGGCGACGGGAGGCGGCAGCGGCACTGCCGATGATTGAGAGACGTTCGCCCCCGAGCGCCGTCACATGGTGTCGAAGATCACCCTCACCGTGCGACCTCGCCAATACGGGAACCAGCCGCTCGGAAGCACCCAACCCACTTCCGCGCTTAAGGACACCATCATGCCATCCGTGCGCGCGTAGTCGTCGAAGTGGCCAATCCACGGTGTGAGAATCGCCTTGCCACTCTCTACCCGATATCGTTGCGCCGCGATCCGCGTGATCTCCCCCATCGGGCCGAAGTAGACGTTCATCGCGACGGAAGTGGTGCTGCTCGTCAATGTTGCTCGCGCCGAGCTGTCGTCGATGGCTTCCCAGTGTACTCCCGACTCCGGCAGCAGCGCCGTCGGCGTCCACACCGCTTCGGCGAGATAGCGAAGCAGCCCGCCGCTTGCCATCTCCGGCGTTCCATGCTGATGGACTACAGGAATCAGCGCGTCGATCTTGCCGAACATGGCGCCCTCGCCATCGAGATAGCTGTCGCGCACTCGCGCGACCACGAGTGGAGCGATGCGAATACGCGCATCCCAGACGAAGCCGGGACGAGAGCCGATCGCGAAGTGCTCTACCGCGGTGAACGGCGACCAGCTTCCGGGCCGCATCGCGCGTTGGATCGACGTCGACGCCGTACGGCGATTTGGGGGTGGGCAGGAAGTACACGAGTCCGTAGCAGTCGCGCGGATCGAGCACTTTTACCGTCGTCTTCGTCTCGGATGTCGCGATGCGCGATGACGAATCGACGGCGTTGTGCTTGTAGCTCGTCGGCATCAGCTTCGCTTTCCCGTCGGCGACGCAGGCGACCGCCCGCTTCCAGTTCACCGCGGCGACGAAGTCCTTCATTCTGCGAAGCGTTTGCCTCGAGCTTCGTATACGCTTGTTCGGAGTTGTACGACGTGAAGAAGAACCATCCATCGGGATGGTCCTTTCCCGGCGTGCCCGAGGTCGTAGTTGTCGGGGAAAGTCCTTCGTGGCCGGCTGTCATCCCGAGGAGCGAAGCGACGAGGGATCTGCTTTCGTCAGGCCGAAAAACAG
>DATEHJ010000308.1:0-6595 GCA_035279645.1 Gemmatimonadaceae bacterium | reverse complement strand
CTGAGCTTTTCGGCGCACGCCACCGTCGGTGATTTCACCGGCACCACGACGGCTGTCTCGGGAGCGTGGAGCGGCGATCTCTCGGCGGCGAGTGGCTGGGTCGAGGCGCCCGTCGCAACACTCGTGACGCACAACGACCATCGCGATCGCGATCTGCGCTCGTCGATGGAAGTCGACAAGTATCCGACGATGCGCTTCGATCTCGCGCGCACCGCACTCGCGTCGCCCGGCGCGCGGCCCGACGACACCGTCTCGGTCACTCTCTTCGGGACGCTCGCGATCCATGGCGTCACGCGAGCCGTGGAGATACCCGCATCCGTCTCTCGCGGCCGCGACACGATTTACGTCAGGTCGACCTTTCCGCTCGATCTCGGCGACTATCACATCGGTGGGCTGACAAAGATGCTCGGTCTGCTGCGCATGGATCCCAAGATCGTCGTCCACGTCGACTTGCGCTTCCTCGCGACTTCCCCTCTCAAAGCGGCAACGAGCCAACCATGAGCTCATCCAGTATTGCGCGCGTACTCGGCGTCGCGTTAGGCAGCATCATCGCCGGCAAAGCCGCCGCCCAGTGCCGTCCACCCGCGAACAGCCACGAAGCGCGGCTACTCACCTTCTATGAAGTGCCGGCGATCTTCTCGCTCCCCGCGGCCCCGGAGCGAATGCCGGCGGGCGCGATAGAGGTCGGCGCGGAGGCGGCGCCGGTGCCTTCACCGAGCGCTGCACTCACCCATCCCGAGTACTGCTATCAGTACACGACCAACAATACGAAGCTCGCCTCGCTGTTCGGCCGTCCGAGGATCGTCGTTGGTCTGCCGGCGGCGATAACGCTCGAGGCGAGCTATCTGCCGCCGATCACGTTCATGAGCGCGCGGGCGACGGTTGCGAGCGTCGCCGTCGCACGCGCGGAAACGCTCGGGTTCGGCGATCCGCGGCTGACACTGCTTTTGCGGGCGTATGGCACCGTCGGTCGGGTGACGGGTCCGATCACGTGTCCCAGGGCCGGTCTCCAGACGACGGACGCGGGGGCGCCCTGTTATGGGACCGCGCCGTCGAGCGACCACTTCGACCCGAACTCGTTAGGTATCGAAGGCGCGCTCGGCGCGAGCGGCGCGCGCTTCTCGGGATATGTCGGCGGCGGCGCGACGTGGCTGAGCCCTCACTTCCAAGCGGGGTTCACCGACGCGGCGGGAATCACCGATCGCACGACCGTCGACGTGGCGCTGGTTCGCGGCAGCGCGTTCGCCGGCGGATCACTCCGTCTCCGCGACGACTTGCGGATATCGGCCCAGTTGTACGCAGTCCCCGCCGCCGCAACGACGGCGCGCATCGCCTTCGCCTATCGCGTGCGCTGACGCGGAGGCGGAAAAGCAGGTCACAGCGTTACACCACAACCTAACGATGAGGAGCAGCATATGACACGCAGCACGCGTTTGATCACGATTCTGGCAGCGCTCACCACCGCCGCCTGCGGTGGCTCTGGCGGTTATGGCGGAATCTCATCGCCGCCGCCGCCAACCGACCCACGGACGGTTACCGCCACCGCATCACTGGCCTTTGCGCCGGCAACGCTCACGGTGTCGGCCGGCGACGCGGTTACGTTCGCCTTTCAGGGGGTACCGCACAACGTGTTCTTCGACGCACAGACTGGAACGCCCGCGAATATCGACGGCTCGAACACGAACAGCTCCATCACGCGTGTGTTCACGACGCCGGGCACGTATCACTACACGTGTCACATTCACCCCTTCATGGAGGGCACCGTGGTCGTGCAGTGAGTGCGCGCCACCGAGTACACGGCGAGCCCAGAGGCGAGAGGCGGGCTGGGAGCTCACGCGGAATCAAGAGAGCAAGCTCTGGGCTCAGGTAGTTCTCTTCATTCTGTGAGCCCTACCCTTACTCTCGCCTCTGGGCTCGCCGTCCCGAGTGAAATCTCAATGAGCGACATCGAAAGCGCCCGATCTGATGGCTCACTTCTCACGACTCGAGGCCTTACCCAAAATTCCGCGATGATCCTAAAAATGTGGAACGAGGTCCCTCTGCTTTCGCCCTCGATTTCCCTCTTCGACAGCGGCTTCAGCGGGCCCTGAGCGGCAGGCCCTGGACCGACCGCGTATACTGCTGCAGGGACTCGAAATCACGGGGGATGTCATGGCGGCGAGCGCGGCGCAACAGCTCGGAGCGACTCCTGACGACATTCGATCCCCGAGCGCCGAGCAGCGCTTGCGCGAACTTGGTTTGACACTCCCGACACCGGTAGAGCCGTTAGGCAGCTACGTCGAGACGGTCCAGACAGGCAATCTCCTCTTTCTGAGCGGCGTGCTCCCGGTGGCGGACGGAGCGCCGCGGTTTACCGGACGGCTTGGCGCGGAAATCGACCTCGAGGCGGCACGCGCCGCGGCGCGTCTCGCGGCACTCAATGTCCTCGCCGTGGCGCGACAACATCTCGGATCGCTCGACAAGGTGACACGTGTCGTCAGACTCAGCGTCTCCGTCGCCACATCGGGAGACGTTCGTGATCAGCCCAGGGTCGCCGAGGCGGCATCGGAAGTCTTGCAGGATGTCTTTGGGCGAGAGAAAAATCCTTGCCGCTCCGTGTTCGGCGTCGCGAGTTTGCCACTCGGCGTCCCTATCGAGCTCGAAGTCATCTTCGAGGTGGCACCCTAACGGGAGCACTCGTGCGATCCTTGCGCCTCGCCTGCCTAACGCTAATGTCAATGCCACTCATGTCGATGCCATCCATGACGGAAGCACCCGAAGGGACGGTCATACGGACAAACCCAACCGCCTATCGCACCGTGAATGTCGACGGATTGTCGATTTTCTATCGAGAAGCGGGCCCGAAGGATGCGCCCACACTTCTATTGTTACACGGTCTGCCCTCTTCATCGCGGATGTTCGAGCCGCTGTTCGCTCGACTCTCGGATCGATATCACCTCGTCGCTCCCGACTACCCGGGCTTCGGCCACAGCGACTGGCCGGATCCGAAGCAGTTCGCGTATACGTTCGATCACTATGCCGAGATCATGAATCATTTCACGGAAGCCCTCGGCATCGCGCACTATACGCTCTACATGCAGGACTACGGCGGGCCGGTGGGCTTTCGCATGGCGTTGGCGCACCCCGACCGTGTGCAGGCACTCATCGTCCAGGACGCCGTCGCACATAACGAGGGGTTGGGTAAGAATTGGGGGCCTCGACGCGCGTTCTGGGCCGATCGGGCCGCCAACGAAAGTACGCTGCGCGCCAACCTGCTCTCGCTGGCGACCACGCGGACGCGGCACGTCGGCGATGACGCGAACGTGGAACGCTACGACCCGGACCTCTGGACCGATGAGTTCGCGTTCCTCAGCCAGCCGGGACAAGCCGAGATTCAGAGTGACCTCTTCTACGACTACCGGACGAACGTCGAGGCGTATCCCAGGTGGCAGGCCTGGATGCACGAGCGCCAGCCGCGGCTGCTGGTGATCTGGGGCAAGCATGACCTCTCGTTCGAGCTTTCGGAACCGGAGGCGTATCGGCGCGACGTGCCTGACGCGGGCGTTCACGTGCTCGACGCTGGCCATTTCGCTCTCGATACAGCAGCGGATCGGATTGCCGAGTTGGTCCGCGAGTTTCTGTCAGCCGAGCGTTGAGCCAACATGAACCACATCACGTTACGATTGCCGATGCAGGTGGCCTGTGCGTGCGCGTTCGCCTTCAGTGGGGCTGCGGCCCAGGAGCGGTTCTCGACTGTCGAGGACTTTCTCGTTCGGGGTGTCGGCCTCAACGCATCACAACTGTCCGCGCTCGCGCGCGGAGAGGTGATCGACAAGGTTCTTCCAACTGCGGACACGCGGGACGTCGCCGTCTTTGCCGCGGTACGAGTCGGAGTGCCTCGCCCCTTCTTCGTCGAGCGACAACGCGACTATCCACGCGCATTGCAGACTCCGAGTCGCATCCAGTCGCAGGTCTTCGGAACTCCCGCAACGGTCGCGGACGCACAGTTGGTCGTCGTCAGCGACGACGACGTGAAGGACCTCGCCAAGTGCAAGCCTAACGACTGCAATTTCAAGCTTCCGGCGACCGACATGGACGGGCTGCGGAGGACCGTCGACCTGTCGGCTCCGGATGCGCGCGCGCGCGTCACCGACTACGTGCGGCAACGCATGGTGGAGTACGTCACCGACTATCGGCAGCGCGGCAACGCCGCGATGCTGGTGTACGACGATCTTGGCAGCGTGCACTCGAGCGAGGCGCTCGCCGCGATGTTGCGCGACTCATCGTTTGAGTTTCGCGTCAACCCCGCGTTTGCCCGATATCTGAACGATTCCCACGAACCCCTAGCCGGCGCGACGAATGTGATCTTCTGGTCTCTCGACCAGCTTCCGCATGTCCGTCGGGTTCTGCGGATCACAGACGAAAGTGTGTACTCGCCGGCTGATAATCCGGGCGTGACCGTGTTCGCCTCGAAACAGATCTACGCGGATCACTACTTCGAGGCCGGACTGGAGTTACTCACCGCGGTCGATCGCGCGACGGCAGGCGCCAACTCCAATGATGGAATCACACTGCTCGCGATTCGTCGGTATCGCTTCGATCATCTGCCAGGCGGTGGTCTGCTCAACATTCGCGGGCGCGTCGTTGGTGGCTTGCGAGACAACGTGCGCGCGGATCTGACTCGTCTCAAGGCCGAGTCGGAGGCCGCATGGCGCGCGCAGGCGAGTCGATGAGCAGCTCGAAGTTTGTGAATGCATCAACGACTCGAGGCATCCCACGCGTCATTCATGCGTCATCGTTGAAGGGGCAGACGGCATTTTCGGTTTCCCAAAGTGATAGACGGCGGCGAGACGGAAGTCTGTGTGATTGACGCTCGTCGGCTCATCGATCGTCGGCCCGGCGAACGAACGGAACGACCTATTGCCGGTCCAAGGATTGTGTCCTCCCGACAGCGTCGCCTCCAACCGCGCACTCCACTTCTGGGCCGCTCTGAACTGAACGCCGAAGGCAAAGAGGAGGCTGGTGCTGAACGGTGTCGCTGCGCCAAGGCCCGTGACCAGCGGCGATTTTTCGTCCAGCGACCACCACGTGCCGTGGATTCCGAGCGTGCCGTACGGATTGATGCTCGCGCGCGTCGGCAGCATGTAGCGTATCAGCTCGAGTGCCACCGTATGCGACTTCAACGTGCCGACGTCGTCGATGTTGAGCGCCGTCGAGCCATTGCCGTTGTTGGTCCTGAAGTTCAAGTTGCTCGACCCGTACGTGTAGCTGACGCGGAATCCAGTGCGGAGGAGGATGTCGACACCCGCGCCGCCGCCCAATTGGAATCCCGTCGCGCTCTGCAGTGCCCGCTGGCCGTCGCTCGGATTGACGGCTTGCTGCAGGAGATATCGATCGCTCGTGGCCGCTCCTGCCTGCGCGAACAGATTCCAGTCGGGACCCAGTATCGCGTGCAGCACGTCGCGAACAAAATCCTGTGCGTGCTCTTTGGTTGAATCGGCGACCTGTGCCTTCGAGATCGTCGGCATTGCGACGAGTGCAGAGATCGAGGCGATCACCAGCCAACGCGATTTCGACATACGTTCGAGTCCGGTCATGAATGGGTTGCCCACGCGGTGCCTGCGCACGAGCGCGGATGGTGCATCTTTCGCAACTACTGTGAATTCGCCATCGACGGTCGGTCACGGTATTGGCAGTTGGTCCATTTGAATGGCCGGGCTCGAACCCCGGCGTCGCCATCGCCGGAGCTCTCGACGCCTAACGCGCCGGCGTCCGACGTCGAGTACCATCTGCTCACGCGCGACTCCGACGAAACACGACTCGCGCGGGCCGTGCTACCGCTCGTCGCGGCGCACCCGGCGCAATCGGGTATCGTGCCCCTCCGCGATGGGCGAGATGCATTCGCCGCTCGCTATCTCCTTGCCGAGGCGGCCGAGCAAACGCTCGATGTGCAGTATTATATCTGGCATAACGATCTTTCGGGCCGCCTGCTGTTCGACGCGTTGCGCCGCGCGGCTGATCGTGGGGTACACGTGAGGCTCCTGCTCGACGACAACAACACATCTGGCCTCGACACGATGCTCGCCGCGCTGAACGCGCACCCAAACATCGAGGTGCGGTTGTTCAACGCGTTCAAACATCGTCGGTGGCGATGGGTCGATTACGTGACCGACTTTGCGCGGCTCAACCGGCGGATGCATAACAAGTCGTTCACCGCCGACGGGCAGGTCACGATCGTCGGCGGACGCAACGTCGGCGACGAGTACTTCGGCGCCGGCCACGACGTGATGTTCGTCGACCTCGATGTGCTCGCGATCGGTCCCGTCGTCGCCGACGTAGTGCGCGACTTCGATCGATATTGGCACAGCGTGTCGGCTCATCCAGCCGCCGCCGTCCTCCCGTCGATTCAAAACGAACAGGTCGAGCGGGTGTTGGGCGACGAATCGAAGTTGCACAACGAGGCGAACGCCCTGTCGTATCGAGACTCGCTTGCGCAGCAGCCCTTTGTGCGCGAGCTCCTCGCCGGCTCGCTCGTCTTCGAGTGGGCGCCGACCATCATGGTGAGCGACGATCCAGCCAAGGGACTCGGCCGCGCAGCGGAGAACACGCTGCTCTT
>DATEHJ010000307.1:0-3563 GCA_035279645.1 Gemmatimonadaceae bacterium | reverse complement strand
GCACACCTCGCGCTGCGAGCTTCGCGAGCACGCCCTTGATTCCGCGGTCCTGCACGCGCGCGACAATCGGTCGAGGATCGCGGACGGGGGTCGGAGGGGCAGTTATCGGCAATCCTGCCACTCTCGCAAGGATGCCTAACGGCTCACGGAACCAATGGCAGGATTGTCATAATGCCCCGGAGCGACCCCGCCCGCGATCCAGGTACGAGCTCTCGACCGCTGTTGTGCCGATTCCCGCAGTTCGCGGAAGCCCGGGTTACTGCCCCGTCGTGCTCAGGTCGATCTGGTCGGCGTCCTTCTTGTTCGGCCGGCCGAACATCCACGTAGCACTGAGCAACAGGCCACGAATCGCGCGCGTGCGGTCGTTGATCTGCATGAACGACGGCGCAACCGTTGCCGAGCGCTCGCGCGCCGTACTGAACGGGTCGATGATGCGCATCGTTATGCTCAGCCGATCGGCAAGCAGCTTGTCTCGAATGCCAACGCTGACCCGCGTGCGCGGCGCGTTCCAGCCCTGATCGACCGTCGTCCGTCCAACATACGACACGAGCGCCTGCGCGTCGACCGTTCGTGAAACGCGCAACGCCGTGTTCGTGCGCACGCTCCAGCCAAACGTACTCGCCGACAGGCTCGGATCGAGATTGCTGGCGTTGTTGCGTTGGTGGTACGCGCTGCCACCTATGAACCCGCTGAGGCGGTGCCCGCTGGCAAGTACTACCGTAGCATCCGTACCGTATGCGTCGGTCGTGGCGATATTCGCGTAGCTCAGCGTTGTCACGCCTGTCGTGTCGATCGTGCGAATCCCTCGAACCGCGTTGAACGAGTGCCGATAGAACGGCGTGAGTTGCACGGTGACGCGGTCGCCGGTGCGTTGCAGGCCCAGCTCGAGGGCGCGGATGTATTCCGGGCGGAGATATGGATTGCCGACGGAGATATTCAGCGCGTCGAGTGCGTGCGGGGTGGGATCGAGAAGATCAGGATCGTCGGGCCGGCGGATCCGCGTCGAATAGGACAGCTTGATTTGGTCCGCGTCGTCGACCGCGAACGAGACGAGCCCACTGGGGAACAGGCTGTTGTACGGATTGTCGTAGCGCTGATCGCGCGTGTGCAGATCGAACGTCGCTAGCGCACGCTCGGCGCGAACACCGCCCTGGAACTGCACGCGACCGATCCGCTCCGCGACCATGCTGTAGACATCGTGCACGAACGCGTCGTACGCGAAATCACTCGCCTGTGTCGGATCGCTGAGCATGGCCGCTTGCGCGGCGTCGAAGGTCGCGACGTCCTGCGTCGTGCGGATACGCTCCAGATAGCCCCGGTAGCCCGCGTCGAAACGGAAGTTGTGCGCGAGCGGACGCACGTAATCCATCCGGAGCGACGTGGTACTCGAGTGCGTCCAGACCGTTCGCGTCTCCTGCAGCGTCGTCGTCGCCGGGTCGCCCGTCGGCCACAGGGCGCGGTCCAGAATTGCCGTCGGGCCGCCCTCGAAGTGTTCCTCGAAGCGAAGCTCGCTCGAGAGGGTGTGGCCCTTGGCCGCGAAGCCATGCTTGTAGCTCAGCGCGCCGTCAGCGCTTCCTTCGTGGTTGACGTCGCGAGAGTGGCGGTCCGTCAAGTCGTCGAGCACCAGCGTCGAGTCGAGCGTCTGGTACAGGATACCCTGCGATTCCCACTCGCGACGCTGACTGTACATGCCGTCGGCCGAGAGCTCGTCATGGTCGCTCGGCTCGTACGTGACGTTGCCGGTGAGGGTGTGGACGAGCGGAATCTGCGAGCGCGTTCCATTCTCCCGCAGGAAGGTGAGCGGCCCCGCGTAATTGTCCTGGCGGAAAATTGCGTCAACGCGCGGCCTGTTGTCGCGCAGCAATGAGTAGGTACCGAAGGCCGACAAGGGCCCGCGCTGCCAGCCGCCGTTGACCCCCGCGTCTACGTGACCCGTCGTGCCCCCGCCAATCGTTAGGCTGCCGCTCGTGCCGGCGTCCGGTTTCTGGCGCAGCACGATGTTGATCATCCCGGCGACGCCCGCGGCGTCCTCGCGAGCGGAAGGATTCGGAATGATCTCGACGTGATCGATCGCGTCCGCGGGCAACTGATCCAGGAAATTCCCGAGCTGCGATCCCTTGAGGGCGCTCGGACGACCATTGATCTCGATCACGACACCCGTGTTGCCACGCAGGCTGACGTTGTTGTCGATGTCGACGTCCACGGAGGGGACATTGCGCAAGACGTCGAGCGCGGTGCCGCCTTTGGTGGTGGGCATGTCGCGAACGACGTAGGTCGTGCGATCCGGCTGGATCTGGACCTCGTCGCGCTGCGCGGTGACCGCTTGTGTTTGCAGCTCGAGCGGGATCTCGGTGAGCGCGACGACCCCGACGTCGACATCGGGAGCCGAGGCGCTGAGCGTGACGACCGCCAGCCTTTTGGCCGCGTACCCAAGCGCGCGAACGGTCACGCGGTACTGGCCAAGCGCGAGTCCAGCAACGCGGAACGTGCCGTCGGCGGCACTCGTGACGCGGCCGGCGGGTGCTCCACTGGCCACGCTCCCGACGTCGATCGTGGCCGAAGCAATGGCGACGCTGGATCCGGCGCGCACGACTCGCCCATGAATGGCTCCCGCGCCTGACGATTGGGCGCGGATTGCCAGGACGGGAATCAGAAGACTTGTAAGGAGCCGGAGGGCGTGTTGGCGCATCGAGTGGTGAGGGCGTAGGCTGTGTGAACGCCTCACAGAATAGCGCGCGTACCTTACAGCAGGCTTACCGCGGACCCATCAGGTCGGCCTATTCGCATTGGCGGCTCATGCATCTCACCCGGTACGGCGAGCAACATCGAAAGAGCCGGAACTCCCCACCAAATGCTTCCCACTCTCACACTGACGGCCATCGCTTCGAGACTGCCGATCGCGAAGCAATAGCCATCAGTGTAAGAGTGGGAAGGTTATGCAGTGGGCAGCTGTGTATTCCAATCTAGGATCATCGCAACGACGAGGATGGTCCTAGAACCGATATGCAATACCGGCGACGAGGCCGACGTCATTGCGCGTCTTCGTATCGCCACTCCCACTGAGCGGCTTGAACTGCGACACGTAGTCACGCGCCTCGATGCGCAACGAAACCGGACCGAACCCGACATCACCACCCAGTGCCCCGTACCCGTCGAAGTTGGTCGTGTTGCCGACGTTGAGATCGCGGTAGCTGTACGTGCGGCCGCCCGCTCCGAGACCGACGAACGGCGTCAGGGTGATCAAGCCACCGTCGTACCACGAATCAGCGCGCAGCTCCGCGCCGAGGTCGTACTGGAAGATGTCCAACGTCTGATCGCCAGCCGTCATGCGGTCCTTGCTCGGCGACCAGGCAAAGGTACCGGTGATTGCGAACGCGGGAATCACCCGCCAGGACGCCTGACCGCCGACGAGCACGGCATCCTTGAGGAAATCGCGCTGATCACCGGTGGGGATGTATGCGCCGACAAATGGCCGAACTTCCAGACCAAGACCGCCAGTCTGCGCCTGAGCCTTCGACGCGAAGATGGCGAGAAGCGCGGCAACTGTGAGTGAGGTGGAGCGA